>JAJDEH010000188.1 GCA_029259935.1 Planctomycetota bacterium | reverse complement strand
TTCGCTGGACCTACACCGGGCGTCCCACCACGGCTGAAACCGTCAAACGCCCCGCCACCTGGAAGGAAAGCTGGGCAAACCGACGAGACAATAGCGAAAATTTGGCTGTCGTGGGCTAACAATTGCGAGTTGCGGCACTAGGCGTCACGGCGGACTCGTGGCCCATGACGACCCTCCGCACGATGCGCGCAATGGACTGCAATTAGTTATCCAGCGCGCCTTGAGCTTGTTTGACAAAGCCTTGCAAGCCGGGGGCCCACTTGCCGTTGGTTACTTTTCGGTAGGTGTCGTCGGCTTCTTCGTTCCGGCCCAGTTCGTCCAGCACTTGGCCACGCTCGAACAGCCAGCGCGGGTTCGCGGTGTCCCACTGGTAGGCTTGCGCCAGCCATTGCTCGGTTTCGTCCAACTCGCCACGGCCGCGATACCATTGGCCGACCGTGTAGTAGCTTTGCGCGTCGCGCGGTCGTCGGTCGATCACGGTCGACAGGAACAGCCACGCCCGGTCCTCGTTGCCAACGGTCGATTGCAGCGTCGCCATCTGGGCGGCCATGGCGTCGTTTTGGGGGTCGACTTCGTACCAACGTTGCCAGGCCGCTTCGGCGCAATCGCGCCAATTTGCAATCGCCGCCTCGTCGCCCGCTTTGACCGCTTCCGCGATCTTGGCTTGATACTGCTGCCACAACCAGTTGTATCGCTGGCGGAACGCTTGCAAATTGATCATTTCGGGCAGATGAGGATGCTCGGCCACCAGGGCTCGTTCCTCCAGCTCAATCGAGCGGCCAAGTTGGCCGGCCTGCTGGGCCAACCGCGCGGCCGAAGCCAGCAGGGCCGGTGAAGCCGGAATCTCGTTCTCGTCGAGATTCGCCAAAACTTCATCGTACAATTTCAGTGCCTCTTCGTAGCGGCTACCGGACCAATAAACCTGAGCCAGGGCGAAACGTTCGAGTAAAGACTCTTTCGCTGACAGTTGCTCGCGGGCCAGCACAAGCGCTCTATCAGCCAGTTCCGTTTCGCCCCAGCTCATGGCATCTTCCGCGAAACGAAGTAGCGGAGCGGCCTGTTCCGCGCTCTTCGCTCGCTCGAATTTCGCCTCGGTCAGTTTTTTCCACACGCCGTCGGCATCGTGCTGTTTGAGCACGTTGGCAACCTGCGCGGTGACGGGGATGTCGTAACCGTCTTCGGACAGCTTGTCGAACATCTTGCCAAATGCCGCCACGAATTTCTCACGCTGTTCAGGGTTTTGCAAACGCTGAGCCGACATCAACATGGCCAGCAGTTGCCACTTCGGATGATCGTACAGCTTCTGCCAGGCTGCGGGCCGATTATTCCAATTCGCCGCGTAATAAGTGGCCGCCAGCAACAACGGCGAATCGGGATACTTCTCCGCGAAGAAATCGTAACGTACGGTGTCGTTGTGGTGCCTCGTCGCGGATTGGTAGATCGCCAAATGGCCCAACAACCCGTCCAGATGATCCTTGAATCGCTCCCTGGCGTCCGCCCAGTCTGACGTCCGCAGCTTATAGAAGCGGAAGATCGGATGCGATTCGTCCACGGGCGACTGCTTTTTGAACTCGTCGGCCGCGTTATAGACTCCCGCCGATCCCAGCAGAGTCAGATCGCCCATCCTGCGCGGCTGCTTCAACTGGTCCATTAGCTGCGTCGCCTGAGCGAGCGACTTGCGTGCCTCCTCGTTCGATCCGCCCCACCGCCGCCAATTGAGTTCTTGAATCAAGGCCAAAGCACGATGTCGATGGGCATCGATCTTCGCTTGAATGTCGTCATCGCCCAGCGTTTCAAGTTGCTGCTGATAATACGACGGCTTCCGCAGCGGCATATCAAACACCACATAGTCGGATAGATCGGGCTCGATCGATTCCTGGCCGCCTGGCATCAATTCCGCCTTATACGCGAACTTGGCCAATTCCTTGTCGTCTTTGTCGAACCAACGAGCTGTCACATCGCCATCGTCGTAGACATACGCCAGCCTAAGCTGGGCCGCGCCGTCCAGCATCACGGTCTTGTCTTGAATTCGCCCATCCGCCAAAACACGGACGACCAACGCAACCTTCTTCTCGGCATCATCCGACTGGCCAATCGGTGACAGGTTGAGCGTAAAGCCCTCGTCATTGCTGTCGTCAAGTTGGACGTTAAACCGCATCGTCAGCGAATCGGCCGACTCGATTAAATGCGGCGCGACTTGCCGCAGCGACGCACGACGAAAAATGGTCGCCGGCCTGCGTGCGGCGAGGCCAAGCTCTTCATACAGATGGAAGATTTGCTCGCCGTCGCAAACGACCCGTTCTTGCAGGTACATGTCGTTGCGAGATGTTAGGGCGAATCGGTCGCCAGAAGCAACGAACACCTCCGGACCATCCTCGGCGTAGCGAATCGTCACCGGCTGAATCGCGTTACGAGCGGCCTTGATGCGCGTCCCCGCCGCGTCGCTAATCTGGCCATCATTCCGCTGGCCGTACTGTCCGACCACCTCGTTAAGAATGTCGAAAGAATTGCTGTACAAGCCGGTGGCGTAACGCGTAACGTCGTAGGACCAATTGTAGTTGTGATACACCTGGACCGAGGGCTCTTGGAACGTCCACGGTTGAGGCCGATAGCTCCATCCTTGGTGTCCCCAAAACGGTCCGGAATCTTCCAAACGCGAGGAAGCCTTGCCTAGATCGTCCATGGCCAACTTGATCGCATCCAGTTCCTTCTTCTCCGCCGGCCCCAGTTCTGTTTCTTTTTCTTTCCCGGTTAATGATTCCTTCCGGCCAAGCAAATAGTCTGCCGCAAGGACCGAACACATTCCCGGCTGCGAATTTAGGGATTCGCCGTATACGTCAATCCAAGCCACGGCGGCGCGCGGGTTATCTTGTCGTTCCTTGCTGCTCAGCAGTAGTTGCAGCGCCGGCATGCTCTCACCTTCTTCCTCGAACATCGGCAGCAACACGGACTGTCCTTCGCCATCTTCGCTCAATAGACCGTCCAATCCGCCATACCAACGGGCATTGGCGGACTTTCTCAAGTCAATGGAATTCCCGACGCCCCAACCGCCCCAGTCTCTTTCCCAATAACCGTGCTGGCGATTAAACTGAAGAACATCCCGGTTGATTCGCTCCAAGCGTCTGGTGACTTCCGTTTGGAAAGATTGCAGCAACTCAGGCTGCACGCCACCCAGCGGAACCCCGCCGAAGCCAAGTGCCGGTTCGGAAAAGCTGAGCGATAGCATTTTGTTTCGCCGGCGGCCTGTCTCGATGAGCATGGGCAGCCGCGTCTTTTTCCTGTCCACGGAAAACTTGGCCATGGGTGGCGTTGAGAACAGGCCCCCCAGTTGTTTGGAGCGTTCGAAACCCGCCGCCAACATCGGCCGGGCGAAGTATCCATCAAATCCACCGCCGCCGCCGCCGAAACCGCCACCGAAACCGCCACCGCCTCCGACGAAACCGGCTCCACCTGCACTCAGTCGGACGGGCAGCGTGAACACGCCACTGGTGGACATCGTCGTTCCAAATGCGGGAGTCTGCGCCATCCGCAAGTCACCGACGAGCAACTCGTACATGGGCTGGAGTCCCTGATTTTTTGCTGAATCGCTTGGACCCCCGCCCGGTTCAACCGCTGCCGCGGGTTGCCCGGTTCGCACCCCTTCGGCAACCTCTTCCGCGCCGGCCGCCATCAAGAACCAATAAGTCAGCAAACGCGTCGGATCGGACTCGCCATCAAGCAACTCATACAACGCATAACGGCCTTGGCCGTTCGGCTGAGGCTGCCAGTAGTAGAAGGGCGCGTTGACGCGGAATTGCACGCTGTCGACGATGTCGCGAACTGATTTCGGTTTGGCCTTGGCCTCAATCTTGGCGTCTTCGCCCGGTTCATAGGCATTCCAGCCCCAACGGCTCCCGTCGACCGGTTCCTTGACAACCTTGATATTCTTGGGCGCGCCGTAGAGTGCCCAGTGGTCCTTGCGCCCACGTTCCACGTTGTACTCTTTGTACATCGCGTCGTCTTCCAGGACGATCAAACTCGTAAACGGAGTGACGACGTAATACTGTTTCGATAGTTCGATGATCTCGTCATTGCGGCCCATATCCGACTTGGAGAGTTCGTCGATGTGCCGCTTGGCCCACAGCCGCGGGATATAGTCGGCACCGGTCTTGGCGTCTTCGATCCGGGCTTCGGATTTGATCTTCTTCGAGCCGACATTGCCTTCGAAGACGATCTTCGCGGGAAACTCTTCGTCACAGCGGGCCACGACCGTCAGCGCTTCGCCGTCGGCCAGCGAACGGGAACTGGGGTAGGCAATCGTCTTGATCGGCTTGCCCGCGACATTCAGCAACGAGAGCTTGATCTTGGTCAGTCGCGGCGTGTTCAGCGCGGAGACCATGTCAAAAACTCGCCAGTCGATGTCTTCGTTGGGGTTGATCGTGACAAACATTCCTCCCGTGCGGTCGGCGGCTGACTGCAGGAACAGCGAATCCACCTTCTTGCCCACGCCAACACCGACGAAAGTAGTGCCTCGCGGGATGGATCGCACCAGCTCGAAAACTTTTTTCTTGCCATCGGTGGCAACTCCATCGCCAACGTAAAAGATATGTGGATTGGCCAGCTTCTGTTTGGCGATCAATCTGGCCGCGGCGTCGATACCCGCGCCAAGATTCGTTGCGCCCAGATGAGCCGCCGCGCGATGTCCGAGCAGCCTGTTTGCCTCGTCGGAACGGACGCCGACAAACTTGTCCGAGATAAGCTCCGCTTGTGTATTGACGTCGATCAAAAACACCGAGTCGTCGTCATCCGCTTCGGTTAACAGCCGTTTGAGAATATACCGCTGCGATCTGGCTTCGATCGCCGAGCGCGACGCGGAAACGTCATTCAGCACGATCCATTGCCGCGGTTTCGCCTCGACCTTTCCGGGAATTTTTGGCAGAAATCTGCCGAAGACAAATTTGAATCCGTCCTTGTCGCAAGTCGCCACGCGATTGCCGTGCGGCGCTTTGCTGGGCAGCAGTTTCAGCAAAAAATCTTGATCGGGCTTGGTATCTTCGGCGTTGTACTCGAGAACAAGATCTTCGCCGTCGACCTTCGTCGCGACATCGTGCGTACTCGACTGCGGATCGAATGAACCGGCCGCGCCCTTGAGTCGCACGCGAATCGAAAGCTGTTTCGCCACGCTGTTCGTATGGTCCATGGGAAACCAATAGCGCATCGTGCCATAAAGCTCTTCCAGCTTTTGGGTATAGCTGAGAAAGATCCGCTTTTCCTGCCGGCCCTCCAACGGGAAAATCCGCATCTTGAACACGTTGCCTTCCATCATTTCCAACAACGCCGGATCGCGACGCTGATACAAAATGTCGTTGTAAATCTGCTGGCCGCGGCCGCGTTCGACCATACCGCCCTCGTTCAACTGGCCGAACACGTACATCGCCAAGCGGCTCACCGATGCATCCGGTGGAAGCGGAAAATAAAAGGTCCCTTCCGTATTCCACGGGTAGTGATTGAAGAACGTTTGATCGATCGTGGTCCGCGCGATGCCGTCTTCGATGTGAACGTCGACCTGGTACTTGCGCAGCGTCAGCCGCGATTCCTGTCCCCAGGGATCGAGCGCGATCAGGCCGTTCTCGCCGTCTTTCTTTTCAACGAGCAAGTCTTCTTGCGCCAGTGCGTCTTTCGCCCAACTGACGACGTGCGACAATCGCGGCGCGGGCTCACGCGTCGGTTTCTTTGTACGGCTGAGCACGCCTTGCTCGCCCGCTTTCAATTCCACGCGGCCCTTCTTGCCGGACAGCGTGACGCGGCCTTGAGCTACGGCTGCCGAAGTCTCTTTATCCGTCGAAACGGCGAATCGCGTGCCCGTCGCGGTGACTTCGCCGTCCTCCGTCTTGACGACGAACGGCTTGCCCGACTTGGCAACGATCAGGTAGACGTCGCCTTGCTTCAACGTGATCCGTCGTGACCCGTCGACGGAATACTTGGTTCCCCGATGAGCAACCAGGATCGTGCCATCTTCCAGTTCGTGACGTGAGACTTCGCGGGCTTCGACAGTCGACTGAACGGTGCCCTTGGCCTCGTCAGGAGTCGAGCCGCCCAGGCCGTTGCCATTCGTGCCGTTGGGTGAATGATAAGCAAAGAACAATGCCACGATTAGCAAACAGGCAACGACACCGACGGCCACCAGCGCCTGCCTGGCATTCATGGAAGTTTCCACTGCCGGCGTCAGGACCGCATCACTACTGTTGGTGGTCATGGAAGTTTCCTCTTCTATTCGTCGTTGAATTGCTGGTAGAAGGCTGGATTCTTGCGAAGCTCGCTTGGCACCGCTGGGGAACAGAGTCTCCAGATCGAGCCATTCGATTTCTTTGCGGCAGTCGTCGCATTTTCGCACATGCGCTTCGATTTGACTTTGGTCGAGCGGTGCGGATTCGTTATCGGCCAGCGCCATCGCGGCGATTCGCACCTGTCTACATTCATGTGGTTCGGTCATGTCGACCTCCAAAGAAACTCTTGGTTTCCTCGCATCGTTCCAGTTTCTCGCGCAGGCGGCGACGGGCGTCGTACAAGCGGCTCATGACCGTGCCCACGGGAATTTCAAACCGCTCGGCCAACTCCTTGTATTTCAGCCCGTCGAGATGTTTGAGCGTCAGGATCTCGCGATCTTGCGGCGAGAGCGTCGCCAGCGCCGATTCGACGGCACCCGTTTCGCCGTCGTGAACTTCAAGAATGGCACCGCCCATTTCGTTTACACTCGTCACGTTGTCTAAACTCGTCGGGGCTTTTTGACGCTTGGCTACCAGCTTGTAACATCGATTTCGCAAGAGGGTATAAAACCAAGGGGAAAAGGGCCGGGTGGGATCGAATCGATCCAACGCGCGATACGCGTCCAGAAACGCCTCCTGAACCGCGTCCAACGCATCTTCGCGATTGCGCAGAATCACCGTCGCATAACCCTGAGCGGCCGACTCGTGGTCCTCCACGAGCAGCTTCAATGCGTCACGGTTACCGGCTTGAAAACTGCGAATTGCCGTTTCGTCACGTTCCACGCCACAGCCTTATTTGTAGATCACTATCCCGGGCGACACGTGATTATTCGGGAAAAGTCGGAAAACGCAATAAAGTTGCGATTGCGGTGAGTTGTCGGTAGCTTTAATGCGTGTCTAAGCACGAAATGTGTGCGGTAACCTTCGCTCACCCGTCCGAGGTGGCGCGCCGAGCAGATGACTAGACCGTCAGATGAAAGGACGATTTTCATGACCATTCTCTCACGCCGCAACTTCCTGTTTGCGTCATCTGGAGCGGCGGCCGGGTCGATGCTGGTCCCCGGGCTCGCCTCGGCCGACGGCGATCACCAACACTTCGCCCACAGTGGGCTTGTCACGGGAAAACCGAAGCCGCTGCGACACAAGGCGATCCCTGGATTCCTCAGCGCCGAGCAGATCGCCCCCCACCATACGGCACACTACGGCGGGGCCCTGCGAGGTTATGCAGCCGCCGACGTCAAGCTGGAAGAGAGCATTAAGACCGCCACGGCCATTGATTCCAGCGCCTATGGCGCAATCCAACGCGCCAGGCAAAGCAAGGGCAACAGCGTCATCTTGCACGAATTGTATTTCGACGGCCTTGTCCCCAAAACTGCCGATCCCCGAGCGGATGTTCGGTCGGCGATCGAAAAGCGGTTTGGCTCGATCGATAAGTGGGCCGGCGATTTCCAGAACAGCGCGAAAACGGCGGCGGGATGGGCGATGCTTGTACTCCACCCGGTCAATGGCAAACTCTACAACGTGGTCAGCGACGAGCACGCACAAGGTCCGCTGTGGATGGCCGTACCGCTGGTCGTGATCGACGTGTACGAGCACGCCTTCTATGTTGACTACCAGAATCGCAAAGCGGATTACATTGCAAAGTTCATGGACCATATCGACTGGGACGAAGTGAATGCCCGATTTCGGCTGGCAGCGGACGCCTAGACCACCGAGAGTTCAACGGTGGTTGCCGACTCGGTTGTTGGCCGTTGGCTCTCCGATTTCTCCAACCAATCAATGAGACGCATCATGCTGAATACGATCCCGCGCATCACTTGCTTCATCCTCCTGGCCGCGGCCATCAACAGCCTAGACGCGGCCGAAAAGCCGAACATCATCATCGTCTTCGCGGACGATCAGGGCTATCAGGATCTCGGCTGCTTCGGCTCGCCGAATATCAAGACGCCCAACATTGATCGGATGGCTGGCGAAGGGATGCGATTCACTAGCTTCTATTCGGCGTACTGTGTTTGCTCGGCTTCGCGCGCTTCGTTAATGACCGGCTGCTATCAACCGAGGATCAGCATGCCCGGCGTACTGGGGCCCCGGTCGCGTGTCGGCCTGCATCCCGATGAGGTGACCATCGCCGATATGTTGAAGACAGTCGGTTACGCGACACAAATGGTCGGCAAGTGGCATCTGGGCGACAAGCCCCAGACGCTGCCCACCGCGCAGGGGTTCGATCACTATTTTGGCCTGCCGTACAGCAACGACATGGCGCGGATGAAAGGTTGGGGCAACAACGCACCGGACTTGGACAAAATTTGGAAGCTGAAGAAGTGGGATATCTACAAGAACGAACTGTACCGCGACCAGAAGATTTCCGAGTCGCCCGTGGACCAAGTCACGCTGACGGATCGCTATACGGATGAAGCACTAAAATTCATTCGCACCAACCGCGACGATCCTTTCTTCCTGTACTTTGCCCATGCCATGCCGCATGTGCCGCTTTTCGTGCCGGATGAACGATACGATCCTGATCCCGAAAAAGCCTACCAACTGACGATCCAGCACATCGACGCATCGGTGGGGCGGATTCTGAAAACGCTGGAAGAACTTGAAATCGCGGACAACACGTTCGTTGTTTACACATCCGACAATGGGCCGTGGCTAAGCAAGAAACATCATGGTGGCAGCGCCTTACCGCTGCGGGCCGGCAAAGCCACCACCTATGAAGGCGGAATGCGTGTGCCTTGTGTCATGCGTTGGCCGCCGCGGATCCCGCAGGGAACGGTATGCGATGAAGTCGCTGGCACGATCGACTTGCTGCCGACGATCGCCTCGCTAGCCGGCGCGAAGTTGCCTGAGCATTCTATCGACGGATTGAGCATCTCGAAGCTGCTGTCCGATCCGAGGGCACCCTCGCCGCATCGGGAAGTTGGATACTTCTATTACAAGAACGGCAAGGTCGAAGGAGTCCGCCGCGACAAATGGAAACTGCGCCCGTCAAACAAGAATCCTGAACTGTACGATCTAGAAGCAGATATTAGCGAGTCGAAAAATCTCGCCGCGACGAATCCGAAGATTGTGGCGGAACTGCAAAAACTGGCCGCGGATTATGATGCGGACCTCAAGGCCAATCGTCGACCAATCTGGCGCGGCGGCAATTGATTGATCGAAAATCTTTGTCCCAAATAGACTTTCGGCCGCCAATGGCTAATGAAGTCCGGCGGATCGATCCTTCGAGACGGGTCGCAATCGAAAACGGCATGACCCTGATTTGCGAATTGCGCGCTGCCACGATCATGAATTCGATACCGACGCAATCGCTTATTTGTCAGTTTCGTGCGATCTGACGGCATCCGGACAAGGGAAAACCCATCCGACTGATCTGGACAAGGGCAGAACCCCCACTGACGGGTGTGCGATAGATGGCCTGAAGTTCCAGTTTTGACCTCCTTACGTTGATCGCGAGTGCCAGTTTCACCTATCATAAGCCGATAAACAAACAAGTCTTGCAAGCTGCACAGCACCGCTGACGGCCCCTTAGGAGTCAAGTTACGATGTTTACGATCTATGGAAAGTCTTGGGGAAGCAGTCGATATTGCGACGGGTACTCTCGTCGCGATTTCATCAAGGTTGGCGGAATGGCACTTGGCGGGCTGTCGCTGGGGCAAATGTTAACGGCCGACGCCCAAGCCGGTACCGGATCGAATCATCGAGCGATCATCAACATCTACATGCCGGGCGGTCCTTCGCACATTGATCTATGGGATCTGAAACCCGATGCACCGGCCGAAATCCGCGGTGACTTCCGACCGATCAAAACGAACGTCCCAGGCGTCGAAATCTGCGAACTGTTCCCGCGGATGGCCGGCATGATGGACAAGTTCATTCCGATCCGCTCGATCTGCGACGCGGATGGACGTCACGATGCCTATCAGTGCATGACCGGCTGGAAAAAAGGACCCCGCGAACCGCGAACCGGACGGCCCAACTTTGGTTCCTGGGTCTCGCATCTGCAAGGTAAAGTTAACAACGCGGTCCCGGCCAACGTCTCGCTGATGTATCCAACGGGTAACGGCACATGGGGCTTCACCGAAGATGGCGGCTTCTTGGGCGTGCGACAATCTCCTTTCGGTCTGGTGGAAAAAGATCCGCTCAAGTCTTCGGCGAATATGGTGTTGCAAGGCATTACGCTGGATCGGCTGCGGGATCGAGAGAACTTGCGCACCGCGGTCGACCGCTTCCGTCGCGACATCGACGCTCACGGCATCGCGGAAAGCATGGATGTTTACGACCGGCAGGCTTTGGGCATCCTAACCACTTCCAAGTTGGTCGAAGCACTCGACCTTAGCAAGGAAGATCCCAAAGTTCTGGAACGCTATGGCGAGAACGATCCCAAATACCAACGCGACGGCGCGCCGAAGATGGTTCGCAATTTCTGCGTCGCCCGACGTTTGGTCGAAGCCGGCGCGCGCGTCGTTTCCTTGAACTACAGTCGCTGGGATTGGCACGGCGGGGACGGGATGAACTTCCCGCGTTCGCGCCAAGAATTCCCACTGCTTGATCAAGGCATGTCGGCCTTGGTGCAAGACCTCCACGAGCGAGGCTTGGACAAGGACGTTTCGGTTGTCTTGTGGGGCGAATTCGGCCGCACGCCCAAGATCAACAAGAACAACAGCCGCGACCACTGGCCACGCGTATCGTGCGCGATGCTGGCTGGCGGCGGGATGAAGACGGGACAAGTTGTCGGCTCGACCAACAAGTATGGCGAGCACGCGGTAGGCCGTCCGGTAAAATTCCAAGAGGTGTTTGCCACGCTCTACAAGAACGTCGGCATCGACAGCACCAGGGTGCGTTTCTTCGACAAGACTGGCACGCCGCAATACATGGTTGACTCCGGAATCGAACCGATTCACGAGATCATCTAGTCGCTGTTAGCGCCCCGATCAATGCGGTTTGTTGGTACATGTGAATTTAGTTTTTTTGGCGGAGCGAACAAC
>JAJDEH010000187.1 GCA_029259935.1 Planctomycetota bacterium | reverse complement strand
CCCGATCGGAATCGAGGGTGGTTGCGGCCCGTGTTTCTCCTAAAAACGTGGACAACTTCCCTGGTTCAAGGTTCACCCGAGTAGGTAAATCACTACACCACGGGCGTGGCACGTGGTAATCTGTCGGAAGTAAATCGTCATCGCCGGGAGGTGTGCCATGCGTAAGACCGACGTGTTTGTTAGTTATGCGCGTAAGGACGTGGAACAGGCGGACAGACTTGTCGAACAACTCACGAGCCCAAAGTTGGGCTTGTCCGTGTTTCATGACATTCCTGATATCGGAGTCGGAGAGGAATTTCGCAGAAAGATTGAGGAGGCAATCTCTGAATGTACTAACCTCATTGTGATCGTGACGGAGAATACATCCCATTCACGTTGGGTTCCGTTTGAGTTTGGACTCGCCAAAGCTCTGAAGAAGAAGATCGTACCCTGGGTTCCCGACCGTGACTCGATCGACGATGCGGATTTGCCCGATTTTCTGCGTGGCCTCAACGCGACCTCAAGTCTAGAGAAAGTGCTTGCCAGCGTCGCGGGATTAACCGACCCCATCATCGTTGTGGGAAGTGCCAGTATCGAATACGTGATCAAGCTAGATGGTGACGAGAAGATTGCCCTAGACTCAAAGCAGACCGTCAGCGTCGAGGAACGCATCGGCGGCAGTGGCGTCAATTATGCAACGCGGCTCTTGGCCCACGGCCGGGACGTCCTGCCAATCTTGCCGCTGGCGAACGACATTCGTGGCCGAAAGATCCAGGAGGAATTGGTTCGCGTCAGCGACCAAGGCTCAGTTTCGGCAACGGCCCGTTCTTTCGTAAACTCCGACCGATTCTTCACAACTCAACCAGGCACAAAAAGCCAAACGTCTTTTGTCGTTGTTGATAATTCGAACAAGCGGCGGACCATATTCTCCGAACGACTTGGTGGACCTGGCAAGGAAAGCTACGGCAAGATGATTGTCGACCACCTCCGCGATCGTGTGAATGAAGTCGGCGACCTATTGAGCGAGGCGCGCAAGAGTACGAATTCGGTTCTGATCGGTCACATTCATGCCGACAACGAAGAATTCGGCGCATCCAAGAACATGGAATGCACCAGAATGATCATGGAGCGGTTTGGTAAGCACTCGTTAACCTACGCGAATCTGGGAAAGAGCCAGTTTAAGCTGGGTATCGATGCGTGGGGGGATCTCCTTCACGACTTCGATGTCCTGCAATTGAATCTGGAGGAAGCAAAAGAGTTTTTCCGAGCGAAATCGCTAACCGAGATTCTGAATGCGCTCAAGGAACACCATGTCACGACTGTCGTCACCATGGAAAAGTTTGGAGCAATCGGCGTGCATAGGGATAATCCGTCGACGGTATATGTTACCTGGCCCTCGCTGAGAGCATCCGAAATCGTGGATACAACTGGCTCGGGCGACGCGTTCGCGGCGGCGATGGTGGCTCAGTTGAAGGGCAAGAAGGATTTCGATTCCGCCATGTTTTCAGAGGCCTTGAAAACTGCAGCGGCCTGGGCGGCGCACGCCTGTCAATCGTATGGTGGAGCCGGCAATTGCCCCAGCACGAATGAAGTGGACCAGTTGTTGGGGGTCGTGTCGGAACGTTCGGGCGATCGCCTCGAAGAGATATTGAGAATACTGGATATTGCTTTTCAATGATCAAATGCCGCGGCGATGCGACCAATCAGTGAGAAATGATACGTTCACTTGATGTCAAATCGTGTAGAATTGCCAATCCCTTGGCATCCGGCACACAAAATCTTCCGCCAACTTATTGGAGCCATTCGATGAACTTTGATTCCGGTTTGAAGTGGTTTACTTTTCTGACCGTACTGTTTCTTTTCTCCTCGGCCGCCCCGGCGCAGGTCAGCGAAAAGAAAGAGCAAGCGGACAAGCCGGGCACCGAATCGCCCCTTTCGCAATCGCGCGCCAACATACGCGAATCGGGTGACATGACCATCGAATACACGGTCTATGTCCCGGTGATCGAAACGCGATTGATCCGCGAAGGGATGGAAGAACGCATGGTTACGGTCACTAGGGTGATTCCAGAACGCCGAGCGATCGTCATCGCCCAAGGCAAGTTCAGAGCGATCGACGCCAGCGGCAAGCCGATCGAAGACGAAGTGCTGCGGAAGAAACTAGCCAAGACGACCGACGTACACGTGTGGCGGCCGAAGAACCCGCCGATGCTAAATCAACTCAAGTCGGTCAAAAAAGACGGCGTGATTCTGATTCTTGATACGCCGTTGCCCGGCCGTTCAAGACGAGTTGTACCGGTACCGTAGGCTGCGGCTCATGCAACGACCGGCCGCGTGAGTTGGGCCATTTAATTTCCGTGGTGTCGCGGTTCGGGCAAGACGACCCGTTCGTACAGCGGACGGTTTCCATCTTTGCGAAAGATCGGCTTCCAGCAGGCCACGATGCGGTCTGGAAAGACGTGGTAGATCTGGTACGACCGATATTCGCCCCAGCACAAACAATCGCAAAGAACATGAGCCGTCCCGTCGTGAATTCGGTATCCGTACCGATGCCGGTGGCCCGACAGGTAGGCGGCAACCTTATACTCGCGCAGCAAGTTCAGAATCTCCTGTGCCTCGGGACCTTGAACGCTGTTGCCGAAGTCCTTGAGTACCGGGTAATGCCCTAACACGAAAACGTGCTTGGCGTCTTTCGTTCGTTCCAATTCCTGCCGCAGCCAGTGAATTTGTTCGTCGTCGACCGAAGCCACGCGCGTGTTCAAACAGAGGAAGGCACAGCCATTCTTTTCGACGCAATAGTACGGCTCGCGTTTCGTGAAGTGGCGGTACAGGGCCGTTCGATCTGCGGTCCGTCCGCCCGACAATTCGTCGGCCAGCCGCCAATTCTCACGGCCGGTTTCAAACAAATCCCCCAAAATATCGCGATCGATTTTCTTTCGGTCGTGGAGCGTATCGTGATTGCCAGGCACCGGATGCAGCGGCATTTTTAGTTTGGAGTAAATGCGACGATACGTTTCCCATTCTGCCCGCGTGTTCTTGTTGGTCAGGTCGCCCGTCATGAAAACCATGGCGGGATTCAAGCGGTTGACCTGAGTTGCCGCCAACTCGTTCATCACTTCATCATGGGTATAACGGGCCGCATAGCGCGGCACGGTCCCATCGTCGAACTGCGAATCGGAAAGTTGCACGAACGTCAGATCGGGCTTCCGTTGCAGGTCTTCGCTATAAGTAGGAACGCCGTAGCGGTCGTCCGCGGCCTTCGGCATCCGCTCAGCCGCCACGGGATTGGGGATCACCAATCGTTGCATCGGCTGAAAGCCAGCACGCACCAAGTCCAGTTCGATGTGCTTCGCGTAAACCGTGATCAGCGCCAAGGCCCATTTGGGCGTGTAACTCCAGCCCGATGACGGAATGCTCCAGAACGGCAGGCTGTCTTCATAGCTTACGGTGTGAGAGTGTCCGCCGGCAAAACGCGCTGCCACGTTGTGCTTGTGAATCAAATCCCAGTATTCCCGCTGAATCTCGCTAGCCGTTTCGGGACTTGGCGGTGCGGGAATATCCAGTTCGCTGAACATCAACACGGCCTTCGCATCTCGACTCTTCGCCAGCCCCGTCTTGATTTGGCCCAGTACGCGCTTCTGAGCCTCGCTCGTTCGTTCGTAAAGCGGCGCGAATTGAAGATGAACTCCCTTCACGTTCACCGAACGTCCCGCCACGTTTTCCTTGGCGAAGAATTTCAAATAGCGGTCGTCCCCGCCATCGACCAGATCCTTTACGCCCGGAACGGTGTGCAACGGTGCTTCAATTTTGGATAAGTACTTCCGAACCAACTGAAAGTCACTTTCCGAACCCGACCACGTCAACGATCCCAGCACCACCATGGCATCCGGTTTCGTGGCGTTGGCCATCGCGATCGCTTGTTTTAGGCCGGCGGGGGCAATCTGCTTGACCCAACTTCGGTCGCCCAATTCCTTCGCGGAAAGCTCGGTCATGTAAGGGTTGGAGATCGCGGCAATCCGGCAGATCGGCTCTTCCGCAGTAAGAGGAAGGGCAAGCAACAGCCCTAGCAGAGAGGCGACAGACCGCGCGTTACGGATGAATACTTGGCGCATAAGACAATCCCTCTCGGCTGGTGAGCCGCCACGTCCTCTGGGCTGAGCCGCCGCGGCGGCGAGCATGTCGTGGAGTCTGGCGGACGCGGTTTGAGCCGCCCGCTAATCTTCGGAAGTTGCCGGGAGTTCCGTTTGCAGCCGTAGCAATTCCTCGCGGATCTTGCTAACCGGTTCGCGGCGTTCCTCGGGCAACATATAGAAATGATAGCCGAAATCCTTCAGCTTGATGTCGATTAGCCGCTCGAGACCGATCCGCGCGAATTGGCGGTTCAGCAAGTAAGGATCGTCCAAGGCGTCGGCCAGTTGGGGCATGGCCCATTTGGAATCGGTTCGCAGGAGAGCGTCGGCCGCGACCAGTCGCACGGATTCATTTTCGCTGGCCATCCAACCGAGTCCGACGGGCTGCGAGCGGTCGGTGTACGCCTTGGCCAATTTTTTCTCGGAATATTCCGCTCCGTACCAGTCTTTTAGATGAGTTAGCGTCCAATCGATCGGCTGGTCGGTGTGGCACATGTTGCAAGCGTTCAACTGATTGGATTCAATCATCTCTTTGTTCGTAGGCTTGAAAATCGTGTGTGTCCGCACGACATCTTGCAAGCCTTCATTGATTCGCGGCATGTGGCAGTTCATGCAACGAGTGCCTTCACTGCCCGCCGAATGATGCGTGTGCTGTTGGCGAGTTTCCGGCTGCTCGAATTGTTCGTGGCACTTCAGACAGATGGCGTCGTCCTGTTCAGGCGTTCGCTTCCACTTCGGCCCGATGGACTTATGAGGATTGTGACAGTCAACACAACGCAATTCCGAGTAGCATGCTCCGCGCATGGCGTCAGAGCACTCGGTCGAGTTCCAAGTCGCCATGCCGCCCGCGTAATAAGGACGGCTTCCCGCGTGGCAGCGCCCGCAGGCCCAATTGACATTCTCGTTGGTGCGTCCAAAATCCACTTCACCCTGAGCATACAAGTGCGGGCTGCTGGGAAAAAACTTGGGCTTGATCTTCTTATTTAGAACGTGTTCTTTCGCGCCCAAGTGACACGCTTCGCAACTAATCCCATGGGTGACCGCGTGCGTACTCGCTTCAAAATCGACGACTGTCTTCCGCAGCTCGTCGACCTCGGAATCGGCCAGGTCCGCGGGATGCGACACATTCTGCATCAACTCGGGATGGGCCTCGCGAAGATACGTCGCCAGCGAAAAATGCAGTGGAGTCGGCGTGAACTGCGCCATTAACTGCGGGTTGCGTGAGATCATGTCGGCCAACGGATAGGTGGTATGGCAGTGATTGCAGGACCGCGTATATTGGGCGACCGGATGGTTCAAAGGGATTTCGCGATACGGGTCATTCCGCTCGCCATCGGGTTGCTCTTCTTCCACGTGAACGGTCGGCACCCATTCTTCGGCATCCATCCAGTAGCCGAATGGAAACACATGATTCGATCGGTAAACCACGTGCTCTTTCGGTTCGGGCCCTTCAAGCTGCAAGCCAACATAATATTGGAAGAACCTAGAACCAATCGTCTCTTTCACTTGCAACACGCGTCGCACATCGCCCCGTTCCAACTTCATGCGGCATTCGCCATTCTCTTGATAGAATGTCGCCGTGCCGCCCAGATAATCAATGGTTTGACCCGAAAAGTCACCCATGAGCGAAGTCTTGTCGGCCACCGCGTTCATCCAACGATGGGAATGCTTGGACCAACTGTCATAATTCTCGGCATGGCACTTCTTGCACGATTCGGGACCGGCGTAGTCGTCCGGATGAATGTTGCTGTCGATGCCCGTCAATTCACAAGTCGCGTGCACCTTGGCGGGCACGGTGTCCCACCATAGCGTGACCTGATGCTTATCTGAAAATTTTCCACCGATGCTGCGAGGTTCTCTTTCGCGCATCTTTCTGAGGGCAATTTTCTGGACGTCGATCGCTGGTTCGTCGATCGACGGGCGGTCGGAGCCTTCCACCACTTCCGGACCATTCGAGCGGCGATATTTGACGTAGCCGTTGAAAGCAAAGACAGCCGCGATAATTATCAGAAAACAAACGACAAGAATCGTGGACTTCTTGGAACTTCCCACCACTTGGCCGTCTTTTTCGCCAGCGTTCTCCACGGGAGAGTCCCCAGAAAATGGATGAATTCGGAAGTGGAAGCGTTGAGGGGCTACAACTTGATCTTAAGCTATCGTTTTGTACGAATCAACGCACTGTTGGTTCGACTTTCCCGCATCGTGGTCACATTGGCGGGGCGGGGGATGACTTGCCGCCGGGTTCGAGTTGGCCGGGGGTTTCCGAGGCCCCTCACTTCTCGCATGATGGACGTAGATTCACGAACGGGTCGCAATGGTTATGCGGGTTTCGGCTTACCGTCGACATCCGAGACGCTCTTTGTCCAATCCCCCCTCGTCATGACTGATCAAGATTCGGAAAAATCGCAAGGCAAGGGCAGCGATCGTCTGGCAAGAACGGCCATCGCGCCGGCCCGGCAACGGCTGTTCCGCGCTATCGCGGTCGCCGTACCGGTGGCGGCCGGGCTCGTGGCGGTCGTGCTGGTGCTCTTCCATCAGGAGCGGTTGGTGCTGGACCCGGAAACCGGCTATCCGCGACTGCAAGCGCCGCCGCTCTACCTGGAAGAACCGGGACACGAACGAACCGGACACCGATACTTGTTCGATGCCCGGCTCGGCTGGCGAAACATTCCCAATTGGAAATCGAAGACGAACGGCCAAACCATCAGCATCAACTCCCTAGGATTGCGCGACCGCGAATACTCCCACGCCAAGCCCGAGGGCGTACGTCGCATTCTGGTACTGGGAGATTCCTACGTTTGGGGCTATGGCGTTTCCAACGACGAAATCTTCACCGAATTGCTCGAGGAGCAACTCGCTGATTTGAATAAAAACTGGGAAGTGCTGAACTCGGGAGTATCTGGATGGGGCACGGATCAAGAGTTTTTGTTCTTGACCGACGAGGGCTTCAAGTACGATCCCGACATCGTTGTCTTGTTCTTCTTTTTGGGTAACGACGCCACCAACAACACGAATTCCAAACAGTACACGATGTACAAGCCCGTGTTTCAAGGTGCGGACCTGAAACTGTCCAACGTGCCGGTGCCGCGACCCGACGATCAGAAATCGCGGCCCACTGGCGATGATCCAATGCAACACAGTGTTTCGCTGATCGCCAAAATCTCGGCAGCCTGCCAAGCTCATGGTTCCAAGCTAGTGATAGTCAAATTTGGCACGTTCCTAAATCCTCGCCGCCCCGACCTGGCTAAGTGGGACCAAGAATTCTCGGTGGAATATGAACGTCGAATTGAGGACCCTCTGCTCGATCTCGACCAGGCATTCGCCGACAATGGCATCTCGGCTCCTTTGCTGTTGATCGGCAACGACGATGGCCATTGGAACGCCTACGGACACAAGCAAGTCGCTCGGATCATGTACAAGTATTTAAACGAAACGAACCTGTTGAAAGCAAGGCAACCCTAGGGCCGCAATAGAGTTTCTATTCAAGACTAGCGAGCGACCCCCTCTAACTCCCCCTTGGCAAGGGGGAGAACTGGATTCCCCTCCTTCGCCATGACCACTGAATCCCAAGTTTTGAAGACCGCCTGCAACCGTGATTGTCCGGATGCTTGTGGACTGCGAGTTACCGTCGAGAACGGAAAAGCCGTCCGTTTACAGGGCGATCCGAATCATCCGGTCACGCAGGGATTTATTTGCCATCGCACAAGCCGCTTTCTGGAGCGACAGTACGACCCGGACCGCATCACGACACCCTTGTTGCGGAGCGCGGGCGGCGAACTGCAACCGGCGGCCTGGGACCAAGTGCTGGACTTTCTCGCCGAGCGAATGTCGGCCATCAAAAAAGAATCGGGGCCGGCCGCGATCCTGCATTACCGCTGCGGCGGATCGATGGGCATGATGAAGTTGGTGACCGACTATTTCTTTGAAAAGTTCGGACCCGTGACGATCAAGACCGGCGATATCTGCACGGGAGCTGGCGACGCCGCTCAAACGGCCGATTTTGGCGAGGAAGACAGCCACGACCTGTTCGATTTGCTCAATAGTAAAACGATCATCTTGTGGGGCAAGAATCCGTACGTCAGCCAAGTGCACTTGCTGCCGATACTGAAACGGGCCAAGCAAAACGGCGCGCGGTTAATCCTGATTGATCCGGTTCACCATCGCACGGCGTCGTTGTGCGACCAGTTTGTCCAGCCGCGACCGGGAGCCGACATCGCGTTGGCTTTGGCAGTGGCTCAAGTCATGATCCGAGAACAGTGGCACGACGCCGGGGCGAAAAACTATTGCGATCACTTCGACGATTTTGAGTCGCTGGCGTTTGCGCGGCCGCTTGAGGCCTGGTCGGAATTGGCCGACGTCGCCACGGAAGAAGTCGAATTGCTGGCGCGAAGCTACTCCGACGGGCCCTCGGCAATTCTGGTCGGTTGGGGCATGCAGCGGCGGGCTCAGGGCGCGGCGACTATCCGTACGATCGACGCGCTGGCATCGATTTCCGGCAATCTCGGAGTTGTCGGCGGCGGCGTGTCGTTCTACTACCAGCGACGTAGCGCCTTTGATCTGTCGTTTGTGCGCGGCGAGAGTGTGGCACCACGGACGATCCCGGAACCACTGCTGGGCCCAGGGATTCTGGAGGCCAACGATCCGCCCATTCGCATGGTGTGGGTTACGGCGGCCAATCCCGTCGCCATGCTTCCCGATTCGCGAACCGTCGCCGATGCACTCAAGTCACGTGAACTGACCGTCGTGGTCGATTCGTTTCTGACCGATACGGCCCGTTGTGCCGATGTCGTGCTGCCCACCACGACGATGCTCGAAGAGGACGATTTGCTGGGAGCCTACGGACATCATTGGCTGGCAGAAATGCGGCCCGTTGTCGAGCCGCCCGCGGGAGTCAAATCGGACTATGAGATCGCCCGCCAACTCGCGCGGCGGGTTGGCATGAATGGTGAGTTTTCGCGGGATGTCAAGTCTTGGAAAGAGCGACTGTTAAGCGGCGTTGCGTACGAGGGGGCGTCGCTTGAAGATCTTCGCCGCCAAGCGGTGAAGAATCCACGGGCCAAACCGATTCTGTTTGAAGACCGCAAGTTCGCCACGCCTAGCGGTCGCGTCAATCTCATTCGAAATGTCGAAGCGCGGCCTCCCGCGACGTCGCCCGAACGGCCCTTGTTGTTAATGGCGTTGTCGACCGAGAACTCGCAGGGCTCTCAATGGGTCCACGGATCGTTGGATGAATACGCCACGGCGGTTGTGCATCCTTCGGCGGCTTCCGAGTTTGTTGACGGAGAGTTGGCCGTGGTTCGATCGGAGATTGGCGAAATGACGGTTCGCTTACAGTTCGATCCGCAACAGCGGCCAGATGTGTTGTTGATTCCAAAGGGTGGTTGGCTGCGAGACGGCCACTGCGCGAATGCCTTGATCCGTGCCGAGCAAAGCGACGCCGGCGGCTGTGCCGTCTATTACGACACGGCGGTAAGTCTTGAGCAGCCAAGCCAGTCAGCGTGACATCAGCCGCTAATGGCGGGCAGCCCCAGCCGTTTTCGACATTCATCTAGCATGTCTTTGGTCCGGCTTGCGCCAACACGGCTGACCCCCAGTTCTCGTACCGCCAGCACGGTATCTAGATCGCGAATGCCGCCGGCCGCCTTGACCTGCACGTGTTCGGGCGCGTACTCTCGCATCAGCTTTAGGTCTTCGATTGTCGCTCCGCTTGTGCCAAATCCGGTCGACGTCTTCACCCAGTCGGCGTTCAGTTCGCCGCAAACCTCGCACAGGAGGATCTTCTGATCGTCGGTCAGGTAGCAAGTCTCGAAGATCACCTTGACCCTTTGATCAGCCGCATGAGCGATCGCGATGACCGCCGCGATCTCCCGCCGTACATAGTCCCAGTCGCCACTAAGTACTTTCGAAACATTGACGACCATATCGAGTTCTTCGCCGCCGTCCGCGATCGCTTGCCGCGCTTCGGCTTCCTTGATCGCCGTTGCGTGGCCGCCATGCGGAAAGCCGATCGTGGTGCTCGCCTTGACCGTACTCCCAGCGAGCAGTTCCGCGCAGCGCCGCAAGTAGAAGGGCATAATGCACACACTGGCGACATCGTAGGCCAGGGCGAGTTGGCAGCCCGCTTCCAAATCCGCAGTGGTCATCGTTGGACTGAGCAACGAATGATCGATCATCTTGGCGATGTCTTCGTAAGTAACCTTCAACGTGGATTCTCCAAGAATGTCTGGATTCGAACGGGCAGGCGCGGTCGAAATTTCGCATGTCCGCCCTTTGAGGTGCCGCCGGGGCGAGCTGTCTCGCGAATCGCTTCCGGGATGAAGGATCGGCACTAATAGATTCGCGAGCGGTGGCGTCTATTGGGGCGCGGGAACATCCGCCGCCCAATGAATGGCGTTCGACAGCAACCGGTTGATCGATTCCTGGGCAAAGTCGCTCGGGTGGGCGATCGACATGTAAAAGCAGCGACCACCATAAGGCGTCTTGTTTACCCAAGCGACCGGTTCCGGGTCCTTGTTGGGAATGGTTCCCCTCAGCAAGGGTCGCGCGGTTTTGGACAGCGGACTTACTTGGTAAAGCGAACCTTGACTGCGAAGTTCCGCCAGTTCAACTCCGCGAAGGATCGGATGATCGGCCCCCTTTTCGGCTAAGCTCACACTGACGATCGGGCCGTTGCCGTGATGGCCCGTATAGTTGCCGCCGATGATCTGCTGGTCGAAGTCCTCCCAAGCCACGCAGCCGCTGGGAGGCGCTTTCCCGCGCAATGAAAACGCGTGGTTGGCCGTTCGCACGGCGACCACTGGCTTGCCGCTTTCGATAAACTTGCGCAGCACCTTCATTTGCTCCGTGGGCAAGACGCGCCGGCGGACGCTGATCAGCACGAGGTCGGCATCTTCCAGTACCTCAATGCCTGGCAAGTCGTTGCGATCTTCCGCATTGGCAAACACATGGCTGACTTGAAATGTTTTGCCCAGGTGTTGCAGCGCGAACTTCGGCAGAGTTTCTTCCGTCTTGTATTCACGTTCGGCCATCACGATCACTAAACGCGGCCGCTTGTCATGCTTGAACTGAAAAGGTTCGCCCCCCAGGAATTGATCACTGGTGATCGTCGGGCAGACCCACTTTTCGATGTGTTCGACGATCAGATCGGTGCCCGTGAAGTGACTGACGAACGGCTCGCGGGCCGGGTTATACATCGTGTCGGTCATGTCTCGGACCAGCACGACGTTCTTGCCGTTCTTCGACATTTGCCGCAGTCCAAACGGACGGCCCAAGACGCACATGTTTGTATGCACGCCGACAAGCACCACGTTCTTGATGCCGCGTTGTTCCATGACGCTCCAGATTTCCTCGCCATTGTCGCTGATGAAGTCCTCGTCGAAGATCTCAAGCTGTTTCATTTGCGACTTCCAAGGTGCCTTGGGATTGCGGCCCATCGCGGCCAGCTTTTTGGCCCACGCGGCATGTTCTTCCGGGTCGTCGTCTTCTCCCCCGTCCGATTGATCGATGGGATACGCACCCTGCTCTTCGGCCGGAATCTGGCGACACCACTTGGCAATGTCCTGGGGTAGATTCTTCGACTTGGGCGCGTTGATTGCGCGTAACCTGCCTGGGTGCTTGGCGTAGGTTTCCATGCAACTGCTGGGGGCGTGGATAATAAGCGCTCCGCGTTCGCGAGCATTCTTCAGCAACTTGTTCATGCGTGGCGCCAATTCGCCACCGCGTTTGGTCGCGTTCAGGCAATGGTGCAGATCCCACATGTCACAGACAATGATCGCCGTCTGGTCGGCCTTCCATTTTTGATCTTCCCAGACGGAATGAAAGAGGCCGCTTTCCTTGGCCGTTTCAACCTTGCGACGCAATCGAAACTGAAAAGTGGCATCGTCGGCGCAATAAGCCTCGGAGACGGCAAGACCCACCAAGGCCACGGCAAGCGAACGCATGAGAGTCAATTGGACGGACAGCCGATTTCGAGCCATGGTTTTCATCAAATTCTCCTAATGCAACAATGCCGCCAGAATGGCGCACTCACGATTAGAATTATCGCCGGACGAAGCGCGGCTTGCAAACGGTTCGACCTAATACGACCCAATAGAGTATTACGCCGTGTCGCACGAAGGTGATGGGCGGCGCGAAGTTACTTCATGTTGGGAACCGCGACCGGTCGGCGGGCAACTGCGGACCGGGTTATTGGTTGGCGGCCCGCGGCGATGCGATACGTGAAGTGCCAATGACAGCCCAGCCCCACTAACACCAGAAGGTGCAACATCTCATGGGGCCCGAAGATTCCGGGAAAGATGATCGGAGTTCCGATGAGATCCAGCAAACCGCCCAGGGAATAGGCAACTCCGCCGATGACCAGCGTTTCCACGAGGTCCCAGCCAAAACGTTGGCCAATCTCGATGGTTGAGTAGATTCCTATCCATCCTAGCGTGAGAAACATTCCCAGAGCCAGCCATTTCCCTCCCACTTCTAGGAAGAGGGTGTTGATCACGATTCCCACGATCGCCAGGCCCCAAATGATGGCCAGCACTCCCCAACGCTTGAAGCCTCGCATCAGAATGATGTGCGCGGGCGTGTACGTTCCTGCAATCAAAACGAAGATCGCGCCCATGTCTACTCGAAGCATGACCGCTCGCAGAGCCCCGCCTCTTGGGCACAGGTGGTAAAGCCCACTGAGCGTAAGCAACGACACCGCGCAGACCGCGAAAACGCCCAAGGCTATCTTATTCGTGCGACTGCCGGTCCCGCGTCGCATGAGTGATACCGACAGCACGGCGAAGACCAGCGCTCCGACCAGATGAGTGAATGAACTGGCCACGTCGCACTTTCCGAAGGCGTCGATAATATCGATTTTCGACAAGGCGACATCTCCGGAGGCGTGGATTCCATGTTCGGTGGGAGTGACTGGTTCGCATCACGCCCGATGTGGGGCCGTGTTGCGCACGGGGATCGAGGGGAAAAGGGAGATCCCCCTGTACCCAGTATGATCGGCAGATCTTATGTGCGACTGAATACTGCATGCATCGCCAGCGGATTTCCGCCTGGGAAAGGAAATGGAAGCGCGTTTGTAGTGGCCTTATCGGTAATAGCACCGCGCCAACTCGGAATCGGGCGACTGGGCCAAGGTATCCGCTTGGCTCAGCTTGGCACCGGATGGGGCAGCTTCACGCTGATAGGTTCAGAAATTAGGCACCTCTGCCCGGCTTGCCCAGCCCTACGACGTCACGTCCGCGGAGACTAGGGCGACGTGGATGAAGAAGATCGCCGGGAGCCGCGGCCCTGCCTTCTTTCCCACTGACGAGAGCCGCGAAACGCGGCATTTGCACATCGCCCCACAAGAAACCGTGATGGACCGAAAAACACGTTGGGAAATGGGCACGTACTCGTGACCTCAATGATCACACGAAATTCGATGCGACAAAAGTTCCGTAGGTTACGATACCGGCAGTCAATGCGGAGATGAAGCAGATTGCCCTGCCAGGAATTGTTTGATTCATGAGCATTAAACCAATTCCCATGACATGGGTCACTAAACTCAGCATGACAATCTTAAATCCTGGAGACTCTATTAGTGGGAAAGGCCCTAACCACCACTCGTCCGACTGAAAAGCGAGACATTCCCAGTCCCCCAGATACCAACCGACGAAAACGCAGACAGGCCACAAGACGATGAACAGCCGTGTAGCAAGAGAAAAACGCGTTCGCCAATTGTCCAACGTCTTTTGTCGGCTCGATGGTGCTGCGGGAGACCTGTAGGGATTAGGAGTTTGTCTATCGGTGTCGATGATCTGTCCAATCCAGATAGAGTACGGGCTGCACCGCGCTACTAAGCAAAGCAGTGCAGAGTACGTGCTCAACAGCGCTCTAGAGACGACCGAATCCAAAGTCGACCGATGACACGATTAGCCGACTTTGGCTTTCAGCTCTTTCAGCAAGCCTGACGCCTGTCCGATTTCAGCTTTCTGACGCGTGGGATCTTCTGGAATTTCGCGTTCGATGGTCAGCGGTCCGTCGTACCCAATTTCGTCCAACGTTCTCAGATAGGTTTCCATCCCGACATCGCCCGCGCCCAGCGGCACTTCGGCACCCCATTCTTCACCCGGCTTGTCCGCCCACGTTCCGTCCTTGCAATGCACGCTGCGCACGTACTGGCCAACTTTCTTCAAGGCCTCGATCGGCTCGCCCGTGCCGTACAGGATCATGTTGGCCGGATCGAAATTGACGAACAAGTTATCGCGTTGGACGTCGTTCAAAAACTGCAGCAAACCATCGGCGCTTTCCTGTCCCGTCTCCAAGTGCAAGTTTTGACCGTTGGCTTTGCAGTGATCGCAAACGTCGCGCGTCACTTCCAAGATTTCACCATACAACGGATCGCTGGTGTCGTGAGGAATGAAGCCCAAATGCAATGCCACCACATCCACGCCCAGCAACTTGGCAAAGTCGGCGATCTCTTTCATTTCGGTGGTGCGAGCCGCGCGGGTCTCGGGCGGCACCAAGCCGACGGTCTTTACTACCGTGGGAATATCGGCATAACTTTCGCCCTCGAAGCCGCCGAAGACCGCCGTCAGCGTAATGCCCAGTTCCTTGAGCCGCGCCAAAAACTTGTCCGCGTTCTCCTGGGTCCGGGTTTCTTTCGCCGGCGCATGAAGCTGAATCGTGGGGATCCCCAGTTCATGAGCCACGTCAAGATTGACGCCAAGTCCCGCGTCGATACTGGTAAATACGCCGATGGGCCACTTTTCCACGACTTCGCCTCCTAGGTTGAGTAAAACGGCAATGTAGATTGCCGCGCTCACGGAAGCAAGTCGTGGGGACCCAGGGTGTGCGGCCCCCACGGTCCGCTTCTGAATCAGCCAGCCGCTTGGCAAATTCCGAATTGTCAAAGATCAACCAGACGGGGCAAAGCGGGGCACTCGCGCTTCTGTAACATATGGCCCCCACTCATTTCCCTGATTTTCCAGCAGCTTGTTGAAAATCGCCGCCGAAATGCTTGCAAAGAAAATCGAGTCGCCGACACCTGCAAGAAATCCGCGACGCGCTAGCGATTCGAATTGCGAATCGCAGCTTCGCTCAACGGGCTACTAGGCCCAGCACGGAGTGCTCAGCCCCATCCAAACTTCATTTTACGCAATTCCGGCCAACCGATCCACGTAAAGGCCGAACGCGCTGTACGCGCAAGATGCAGCTCGCCGGGCGCTCACTACATGTAATCAACTAACTATCCGGGATCATTCCCATGTAATCAACTATTGTGCAGTTTGGTAGGCCTCTCTTGAGTTCAAGAATCTCCTCCTCTGTTGCCCGAGTCCCTACGATTATCAACTCCTCAAGTCGCTTGTTTGCGAGCAACGGCGAAAGTACAGAGATATTGGTGGAACTTAGATCCAGCAATTCAAGCTGTTCCAGAGTCGTAAGGTCTCGGCATTCCGAAATTAAAGTCTTTGAAAGATCCACCTCAGTCAGGCGGGGCAAACGCAGCACCCACGCCGTGTCACTCATGTTGGTTTGGGAAAAATTCAAATACCACAAGCCGTCAAGTCTTGGCAGATCTGCCCATGACTTAATCTGACTTCCACGCAGATTGAGAGATTTCAGCGGGAGACCATCTAGCCAGGTAAGGCAATGCACTTGACAATCCACAAGCCTCAACTTCTCTAAGTTCGCCAAACGCCTAATGATACAAGAATCCCCAACTTTGATTCTATTCAGGTCTAGTCTACGGAGAGTTTTGTACTTAACAATTGGGGACAGATCGTCGAGTGGATTATCTCGCAGAATCAGCACCTCAAGATTCTCAATGAACGGCAATGATTCCAACGGGTCGGTTGAGCACTGTTGCAAATCAATGGAACGTAGCTTGGCCAAACGACGAAAGCTGCCAAAGTCAGCGATGTTGCATTTGTGAATCTTTAGGTGCGTGAGCTTTGGAAAGTCAACCTCCCCACAAGCAATAAGGGACGAGCCGTCGTGAATTACAAGTCGCTTAAGGTCGGGCAAGGACCCAAGTTCATCGAGACATTTGATCGATGGTGTGTCGATCGTCACTTCAGACAATCCGCGGATATCTGTCAATCGCGAGGGGTGCCGTAACTCTAGTAGCTCTACGGAGATACGAGATCCATTCCCTTCACTTGAAATCAGAGCGTTTTCATTCTTCAACGACTCCAACGCGACGCGGTGGGCTTTCAGCGTGACAAATTTGTGACCAATAAAAATGATCAACGGGATAACTGCGGTCAACAAGACCGCCCACTTGAGTCGAAAGGTAAAAAACGTCTTTTGCATTTGAGTTAGCTCAACAGTCGCCTATTTCGGCCAATCGGAGAGCTGCCGTTAATGGACATGCCGCTTTTCAATCCGGTCAATTCCCCAACATCCCTGACAACGTTCTTGAAAGAGTCGGCACCGTTAGTCAGCAGCTCGGCTAGCCAAGTATTTCCGCCGAGACAACTCGGCATGCCAACAGTGTTTTCCCACAAACACTGCGCCGCCGCTTGACGTGGCGACCAGGTGCCGTCCATTGATTATACCGTGGAGCGGGAAGCGGAAAGGGCCACCGTAAGCGCCGGGATAAACCGGATTGGAGTTGGGAATGCAAGAGTCCTACAGAGAAGGCCTAGCCCGCCACTCTGGCCCTGAGTCGTACGCCGATTGCGGTAACGTCGTAGGTGTAGCCACGGCAGGGGTATGT
>JAJDEH010000186.1 GCA_029259935.1 Planctomycetota bacterium | reverse complement strand
CGTTGGCGGTCATGACCCAAGTTCCTGTCAGCGCCGATGACACGGCTAGTCCGGCAATCGTCGTTGAGACGGGGCGCGATCAAAATCCGCGTTCTGCGAATGGCCTGAAGATTGCAGGCACCGGCGAGGAGGTCGGGACGGATGCCGGTGATTCAGTTGGTGAAGAGGGCTTCAGTCGACCGCCGCGCTCGGGAACGGTCGATAGAGGAACCAGAACCAACAGGCCCAGGGTCCTTGGGAGTGGCCTTGGAAGCCCGTTCCAGGAATCTACCGCGGCGGCACCGGAATTGGCCGACAGCAGCAGCAGAACATCGCGTCATCAGACGTTGACGCAACTAGCAGGTGAGTTATCGGCGCTGATGGACGATGCCGAGTTGGACGCGGAGATCGCGCGATACCAAGATCGAATCGCCGAACTGAAGGCGAGAAAGAAACTGCGTTCCGCGACGGACACGTTAGAGCAACTGATTAAGGAACATCCCAACAGCGAGGCGGCCAAGCAAGCCGCCCAGATGCTTGGCACGTCCACCGCGACCCGTGTAAACGATCTCGACGTGGACGACGGCTCGGCCACCGAGTTTGGCGGCCTACCATCACCAGGCGGGACTCAAAATCCAAATGAATTCAATAGCGAGCGCGCCGCGCCGTGACATCTTGATGATTTGATCACGCGGACTGCTCACTCATCGGTGGGCAGTTCGGAATCCACCACCTCGATACCGCAAACCGGCTTGTCCGGATCGAGATCTAGTTCGAGTCTATCAGCAGCAAGTACTTCAAGCTGTTTGATGAACACCCGGTCGTTGCCCTCGGAGTTGGTCCGCTGCAAGTAGAAGATGCGAACTCGATAGCGTCTCGGTTGATCGTTTCCGAGTCGAATGGTGACTTGTTGTAACTGCCGCGCTCCCGAGCAAGCGATCCAACGGTCAACGTCTCCGTCAACGTCATCATTACCGGCCGAGCGAGAAGGGTGATGGCGGAACCATTTTGGCTGAGCCGGCTTGGTTTCGATGTCCAGCACCGGTGAGGGTCCGCCGGTCGACGGGTAATCGAGCCAGAGAACGCCATTCGTGGCAAGACGATCGCCCGGCGCGCCGAAGTTAATCCCGACCTTACGAATCGGTCCATTCAATTCCAATTGACCGAACGAACCCCATTTGCTCATTTCGGGAGCGTGGACCATCGCCAACGCGGTCGCCAGCGGATATCGGCAGGTGCATCCGCCACTCGCGGAGTTAGGAGAGACCAATAGACCCTCGGCAGGAATCAAGCTCGGCTGGCAGCTCGAGCGAAAGCCGCCGAGGTTGACCACACCGCATGTCTGGTTCAAGTCAGTGCCAAGATCGTAGTAGGCGGCTGATCCCGAACGCAGCGTGACAAGATGTTTGCCCGCGAGAATCGGCCCGCAGCCGTTACCGGTCTTGCGAATGGACCATTTCTGCGGCTGCAAAGTAATCGGGTTGATGCGTTTATTGACGGTCCGCGTGGCCAAGTTCGCTCTAACACCCAACTTGCCGTACCCCCAAACCAGATCACCCGCCACCGTCGCGTGGTCGGTCAGGTTTAGCTTCCATGCTTCGCTCCCGTCGAGTCCTTGTAAGGCCAAACGAGTTCCCAGCAACAGCAGCAAATCGTGTTTCTCCGAATAAATCATGCGTCGCACCGGACTGCGGCTGACTGGAATCGATTTTCCCCAAAGCGGCACGCCGGTTCCGGCATTCAGGGCGACAAGTTTCTGTTGGTCCTTTTCGTACTTTGTGCCGCGGCGATTGATTTTTTCCCAATCCTCGATGAATTGAACCCACCGGCTTTCGGGGCGAAGGTGCGCATTGTTGAACCGGTCGGGCCAGGGATACTCGATACAAAAGACCTTGTCGCCGCCAACGGCTAATGTGCCGCCTGTTCCTGTAAATCGCCAGCGAACTTCACCCGTGTGTCGATCCATGGCCAGCACGTTCTTGGCCGTGGGAACGAAAAGCGTTTCCCCTAGTAATCGAATTCCGCCCCAATCGCCTTGTTCCTTGAACTGAAACGATTCGAGTGGTTTGCCTGTCGATGCATCCAGCGCATGGATTCGTTGATCGCTGATGATGTAGAAGGCATCATCGGCGGCCGTCGTGCGACCGGCCATGGGCTCGAACGCCATTCTTGTCGTCCTCACCGTATAGAACCAGTTCTCTTTGTCTTCGGGACCGGGCCGCCATTCCCACAAGAACCTGCCGGTATAGACGTCGAACGCGCTAATCAGTTTGGGGCCTTCAATGAACAGGCGCCCTCCTGCTACTTTGGGGACCGCGTATCCGCGATGGTTTTCGTAATATCGATGCACTTCCGCGGCGGGGCCTCCCGACCATAACGTGGCAAACGGAGATTTGACCAAGTCGTCGGTCGTGGATCGCGTGTTGGCCGCATTCGCGAATTCGTGCGACCAACTGTCGGCGCCAGGCAGCGCGCCGACTCGCCTTATCAACAACAATCGGTCGCGCCCTTCGACTTTGGCACCCGCAAGCTTGATCGCCGAGAGTTGTTCCTTGGCGGCGGCACTAGGTTCAGCCAAGCAAAGGACGCCGCCGTAGGGTCGCAACGAGGTGAAGATCGTTTTCCAAAAGCGGTCACCCGCCGAGATGCCGGATGAATTCGAATCGCCTGAAACGACCAGGCTGAACAGATAGGGCGGCAGGTTCATTTCGGTTGCCTCACCGACATGGACGGAAACGCGGCTCCCATAAACCGATTTTGCTTCCAACCGTTCTCGCAATGCGTCCACTTTGGTTTGATCGGGATCCGTCACAATCACTCGACAGCGCGACGCAGTGACCAAACCTTCAACCAACCGGCCATCCCCAATGCCAAGCACCAAGGCATAACCATCTCGCACGCCGGTCGCGTTGAGAAGTGTTTCCGCTTGCGGATCGCGCGGAAAACAACCCTGAGTCTTATCGGCGATCGAATCGAAATCCGCATACGGAAGATGACCCTCTCCCCACTTATGCGGCATCTTGGAACCGTGATGGAACTTGAGAAGTGCTCCCGTCGCCAAATCAAAATAAGCCGGTTCGGCTCGCCCACATGGAACGACCAATCGATCCTCTTCAACACGCAACGTGCCCATCGGGACGACGGAGATGAACGATGGCTCGAATTCCGGTTTCTGCGGTCGCTGTTCTGAAACTACTTCTGATTTCCAGAGCGACGTGGCATTATCGTTAACCCAAATAACTTTCCCGGTCTCCGCATCGAGTGAATAGATGAAGACGCCCATGAACGGCCACAGCCCTGCCGCAACGTAAACGCGGCCTTCGTGAACGACAGGCCCACCGCTAATAGGCCAAGCCGAGATTAACCGGCCCGCACCGAGCATCTTGCGGTTGGAGGGACCAGCGCGAAATTTCCACTGGAGTTTTCCGGAACTGTTATGGAGACAGTAGAGATATCCATCATCCGAACCGAAATAGGTATGCTCGTTCCAAGTCACCGGCGCATAACGAACCGGACCGTCCGTGTAAAACCGGTGACTTGCAACCTCGACGAAATCTCGAGGCATGTCGGCTTGCTCCGCGAAGAGGCTGTTGCAACAGGCGAGCAGACAAGCGCCCATGAGGATCGAGAAAAGGTACGACCGTTCGATGACGAAATGAGACGTTGGTTCGATAGATAATTGGGTTCGCATGGGTTCATTTATACTTCACCGAGACCGTGACCTGAAATGCGCGAAGCCAAGTGAGCCAGAAACGGCCACTCGAAGGCCCGTTGCCAGGCGGTTGAGGTTGGGCGCGGCGGTCCGACTCTCGTCCATCTTTCCGGCCATTTGTCCCACCGAGCCACCCTTCCGATGGGCTGATTTGTTACGCTAAATTATCGGATAGTTGTTGATTTTTGGCAGAAGCTGAATTGATGAAGAGCGAATTCGACCCTTATCACCGCTGGCTGGGGATTCACCCCAGAGAACAACCGGCGGATCACTACCGACTATTGGGCTTGGCACCGTTCGAGGAGGATGCCGAGGTCATTGACGATGCGGCCGAGCGCCAGATTGCCAGCGTGAGGCGTCATCAATTGGGCCAACACGTCGCTTTGACCCAAGAAATAATCAACGAACTCGCCGCGGCAAGAATCTGCTTGCTGGACCCTGGAAAGAAGGCGGAATACGACACGTCGATCCAAGCGACGATGGCACGACCTTCTTCTCACGCCGGCGTGGAAAGTGGCATGGAGGAAAACGACCCGAAGGCCATGGAAGCACCTCGTCCGAGTTCTGCTCCTCCGCCAATAACCCAACGGAAAGCGACTTCAACTTCGAAAGCCAAGTCGCAGGATATCGGGGGCCGTTGGTTTCCCCGGACGTCGGTCGTCGTCATCGTCGTGCTGGGCGGGGTCGCTGGAATTCTTCTGGCGGCTGCCTTGCCTTGGCGGGCTTTCCAAGCCGAAAAGATCGATCCCCCGGCAAGGAGTGGGAAAGTCGCGTCCCCGACCGACTCAAATCCAGAGCCAGAAGAGCGGCAACAGGAACAAAAGGTCAGTCTCAGGGCTCCGGTTTCGGTGCCGACAGAGTCAGCGCGGCAAGAGTCGGCGCGGTTAATCGAAGAGGTCTACCACATTGCGAGCCACGATGCTCGCGGCGATCAGCAGGCCCTGGCGACGAAGCTACTCGAAGCCTCGCGCAAGCAACAGATTTCGTCTTCGGACCTATTTGTTCTTTTGAAGCTCTCGACGGATTTGGGATCCAAGTCAGGCAACGCTGAAGCCGCGATCGCAGCCGCCGACGGGCTGGCCGCTCAGTTTTGGTTCGATGCCGAGGCAAGCCTTCACCAGCGCGCGTGCCACGAACTGCAAGTGCGCGTCTTGAGTGACCTGGCGGATTCCGTTAATCCCAGCGACAAGCGTTCCCTAGAATTGGTTTTTGAACGAGCGCTGGACAACCACGACGCCGTCGCGGTCAACCGAGAATACTCCGACACATCACTCACGTATGCCCAAGTCGCCCATCAAGTCGCCCGACAAATCAATCAGCTTGAGGCCGTCCGCAGAGCGAGTGACGCGATCAAGCGAGCGACTGATTTCAAGCAAATGCTCGCTATCTACGAACGTCGATCTGAAGTCCCGCGGGATGATCCCGCGAACGCCAATGCCCATCTGGCGCTTGGTAGGTTCCTTTGCTTTGTCGAAGGCGATTGGACGCAAGGGCTCGAACATTTGACACTCGGCGGTGATCCGTTGTTGAAATCGATTGCCGAGAAGGAGCGGACCCCCGATAAAACGGCCGATCAGCATTTACAGCTTGGAGATGAATGGTCGCAAGTCGCCGAACGCGAACTGCTGTTCGCCGAAATGAGTTGGTCCAAAGCCGCCGAAGCGTTTCGCGTGGCGGCCGAACAACTTCCGGGTTGCCGCCCGAGGGTTGAGAAAACGCTGGCCCGATTCGAGTCCGCCTTTGTCTTCGACGGCGACGCCTTCATCGAATCCTCGTTGGAGCGGTTTGGTCCCGTGACACTGGAGGCGTGGGTCAAGCCCGACCCCGTTCAATCTTCCGAGCTTTGGGGGCCGTCGCGCAAGCGTCGAGCCCTTGGAATGTTCATCGGAAGCGACCTCGGCGGAAGGTACGGCCTTGGCATCGGCTCGTTCGACGGCCGATTGGCATTGGAGTTCCTGCGCGGCTTTATCGAAACCACGGCTGAAATTCCGATTCGCTGGTCGCACGTGGCGGTGGCCTTCGGGCATGACAATACGAACACGTTTCTCAATGGCAAACTTGTTTCCAGTGAACCCGCGAGTTCCTTTAGTGGCGGCACCCACTTCGTAATGGGCCAGTTTGGCGTCAAAAACGCCAATGGCCGCTTCACGGGACAAATCAGGTCCATTCGGATTTCCCAAGGGGCTCGCTACGGAGCGGACTTCACGCCTCCCGTTTTTCTCTACTCGGACAATGACACATCCCTGGCCTATGATGCGTTTGTCGTTGGCAATGCAGGGGCCGTCGATCTCGCTTCGGGTAAACACAACGGCGTGCTGCGAGATGTAACCGTCGACTTCACGGTGCGATAGCCGCGGCGTCAAGCGTTCATCGCGCCAGGATTCCTCTGATTCTCTAACGCGTCGGTGAACTGAAAGAGACCGTTCCATTGTGCGGAATGTTGTGCGGAATGTGGACAAAGCCGAGCATTCAACTGGATGTGGGCCTCGTTTCAATTTATGCTGTAATCTGGCGGCACCTGACAAGAAGGACGAGACACATGAAACGCAATCTTGATTTCTCGCCGACGGCACTCCTTGCGATGTGTTTCCTGGCGTGCCTGGCTGGCGGCGGGGCGAGGCCGGCATTCGCCCAATACGGAAGTGGTTACAAGAAGCCTTCAGTTTCCAAGGTGCCGTCCTCGGTCGTCGTGTCCGCGGCGGCGAATCTTTCGCGACTGCCCGCGCCACTACGCGGCGTGATGGGCAACATCCGCGATTTAGAACAGACTGGCCACCTGGTCGTGACAAAGGCCCATCTGGGACCAACAGACTTCGGTTCCGATCAGGCTCTCATCTGGACGCTTCGGGTCGACCGGCCCGTAACTTGCCGACACGTGGTTACGATGGTGCAAGAACTGCGAGACGTCCGTTTTTTTCGCATCAAGGATCGTCGGCTGACAACGCCTCAAGAAGCACCGGCCTCGAACTACAAGGGGCCGACGGGAAAGCCGCGGTCGCAAGGGCCCAAGCTGCCAGCACAATACATCCACGAGATCTACACAACACTGCTGCATCACGACAGCCGGATTTCATCCGGAGCCGCAAGCGGAGCGATTCTGAACCGCGACGAGCAATTCACGGTTTGGATTTATTTGTCGCCGAAGCAAGTTCGGAAAATTGCCGCCGCAGACGCCAGTCGTGTCGTATTCAGTGCCGCCAGCCGCTGAATGCCCTTTTCGGCTATCCCCGCGGGGGTTTGATGGTCACCGTCGCGGTGTTCCTTTGACGGTCTCGACCAGCGCGAGAGTTGCCTGATCCCACAAATTATTCGCGGGCAATTTACAAAACCACCCTATTTGGGGCTTCTAAGTTGCGAAAGTGACTGCACCATATAGGCTGTTCGTGATTCACGTCGGAATCCGCCGCGTGGACTCTCGCAATCTTGATCGCCTTTCAGGCGAGCAACGGAGTCATGTCGAGCAACCGTTACGCTTCCCCATTTCAGTTCCGCATGCGCAACCTGCTGGTGTTGGTCTTCGTTTGTGGAGTCCTCTCGGCAGCTTGGCCGCGAAATCTGCCGCTCGAATACCAAGGGGCTCTGCTACTGTGGACCGTGGTTGCTCTTGTTCAATTTATTTCATGGCGGGCTGCCCGCGTGGAACTGCGGGGCACGCATGCCGAGCAACCGGTGGACGCGGGCCATCACAAGACGGCCTATGTGCTGGGCTTAATCGCCGTGTTGGGGCCGATGGCAACTTGGACTCTGGCGATGTGTCTGAGCATCGCTTCGCGGTTCGTCGATGATGCTTGGTCGTCAACGGCAACTCATCTGTTCGTGCCGTTGAGGGTCGTCAACACGATGAGCGTCCCCCTGCTGCTCTTCTCGATGTCCATCTATTGGCACCCGATCAAGAACCCCGGATTCCTCATCATGCGCCTGGCGGGAATCGCCAACGTGGCCATCTACTGGTGGATGAGCGGTCGCGAATAGTTTGCTCGCGCACTATTGATATCATGTCTTGCGCGCTTGTCAGCGCGGCAGCGAATCACTGATACGGTTTATCATGGAAACCGCGTGAATTCGCGACCTTGGCGAGACTCGGTCTCGTCAAATTGCAACTCTAAACTACTTGCACAAAAAGAGTTATGAATCACTAGACTTCGAGTAAAGTCGCTGTATCATTCATGTCGAATAACGAACCGATTGCACTTCAGTAAGACCGCGATCTACATTCAATTCACCAAGCGAGGTATGTGATGGGTAACCAAAAGGTCATTGATAAACTGAATGAATGCTTGCGGCACGAATGGACCGGCGTGGCTCAATATGCGCAAGCTGGTTTTGTCATCTCGGGACTCTGGCGCGAAGTTTATTCCGGCATGTTTCACGACAATGCCAAGGAGTCGTTCGGCCATGCCAAGCTGGTCGGCGAGAAGATCGCGGCGATGGGCGGCGTACCCACGATCGAGCGCAATCCGATCAAGCAATCGAACGACTTGGTCGAGATGCTGAAGTATGGCCTCGATTTCGAGTCGGCGGCTGTCAAACTCTACAACGAAGCGCTCGATTTGTGCGACGGTGATCGGGCACTGGAAGTCTTCATTGAAGACATTCTGAAAGAAGAGCAGGAAGGCGTCGACGAGTTGTCGCGGCTGCTGGATTCCCACGAATCGGCCGTCGTTCACGGAAGCACGTCCGCCAGCAAAGCCGGCTGAGCCGGTCCTGGACGCCCAGATCCTCAACTTGCTCTCTCACCATTAGATGGGGGAGCAAGTGGAGGGCGATGGCGTTACGCCGTTTCCGCTCGCACTAGGCGGGGTACGAAATCCGACGGGGTCGTCCGCCCGTGCTTCGGTAGAATATGCCGAGACCGTGGTTGGTTCCCCGATTTCCCAAGCGTATCGCGAAGGTCGGCTACCTGATCTGGCTCGAGCAAAACCTTGCTTTGGGTGAACCATCCAACGCCGTCCCCCCACGATTGCTGGCGCAGTTCAATACAACTGGCACCACAACCTTGGTGACAAAGGAACACAGCCACGCGTTCTTGGTCGTTTGAGCCGGGAAGTACCGAGAGAAGGGTTTCTGGTAGATTCATAAGGCGGGATTGGGTAGCGGCGTGAATGAGATTGATTCTCAATATTTCACTAGATTCTAGCCGAGCCGCACCCGATGTCAATGCCAAGGTTCGCCCAGCCGATATTCCCGCACACGAGGAACGGCAACGCGTATCGCCCCCAGTCAGGGCGAAACCCGGGATCATCACTCCGATTTAGGCCTTTCCTGGGAGTTGTTGCCTAGATTTCAGGGAATTTCAGGGAACTAGATTTCAGGGAAATGGTCACTGGTGATGTAGGTTCGGAATCAAGCCTCTTCACGCCGTGGGGTCGGTCACTCGCCCGGTAAACAGAATGCTGCCGGTGGTTTGGTGGCGAATCGCGAAAACAAACGGATGGTCGGCGTGGAATTGAAACACTTTCTTGGGGGCGGCTCCGCCGAATGCTCCGATGGCGGTGGCGGCGGTCGCTTCCGTACCTTCCTCGTTGACCTCGACGGTAGCTTCGTGCACCACATTGGACAGGGCGATATTCACGCGATCCGTCATGCCGGAGAAATTGGCCTGGCTGGAATCGAACGCGTCCGGCATCCCCAACGCGGCTAGATTGCGTCGCAATTGAAACCGAGATTTCATTTTGAATCGCGGCATCATGACATCCACCGTTTGTGGCCGCAGCGCGTCGCTCCAGGCATCAATTTTGGCCACCGTCAGCGATCGCTCCAGGGCCGCCAATCCGTCCGCTTTCTTAGGCAACAGAACCAACATTTCCAAATCTTCATTCTGATAAGGAAGGCTGACCATGGAAAAGTTCGCTCCTTCGAAGTGATATCTCTGACCGCCGCCTCGCATCAGGGGTACCGAAACACGGCGACCGGATTCCAAAACGAACTTGCCCTTCAAGTTGGTTCTTCGTTTGAGAAACGGTGAGGCCCAGGCTGCCTTGAAGTAGACGGCGTTGACCAGAATCAGCAGCGTCGAGGGCTGGATGTCGTTGGAAGTGAGCAGTTCTTCGATTTTGTCATTGGTCTTTCCCGCGACCCATCGATTGATGGTCTGGCGAGCGGCTTCGGCGTTGTCGGCGAAATCGACGGTTCCCGGCGTCGCTCCGTAGTGCTCGCCGGCGTTGTTCGTGAACGCATCCGCCAATTCCAAACCCATTTGCACCCACAGCGAATTCGCGACGTGCAATCGGTAGCCGCGCGATTTCTTTTCGGCTTGCAGAATGCGAATCAGTTTTGCATATGCCGGATGCAACCGGGCTTGATTGGCGAACTTCATCGTGCTGGCCATCTGCCGTTCAGTTTGGCCTCGAGCACCGGCGTATGTCATGGCCAGCGCGGTGGAAATGCTGTAAGGCGAAAAGAATAGATTTCCCGCTTGAGAACGCAACTGCCCATACAAATCCAACGCGAATTTGTTGTTTCCACGTACTACCGTGTCAACCTCGGGATCCAACTCCTGCGTCGAAAACGGATCGGGTTCTCGCGTGAATGCGCGCTGGGCACCTAGACTTAGTCCGGCGGCTGATAGTGCAGCCAGTAGTTCACGTCGATTCATAGAGTATCTCCTTGAGGTCCTGTTTTGGAATGTTGTGAGATTCGTGCTGGCCCCTTGGGGCCGGTAAGAAATTCTTTCCCCAATTGTGGTGCGGCCGTCTCGGCTGCGACAGGCAGGCGGGACGCCTGCACCACAAATCGTGAACTGTTAGTGCATGCCGTTGGGCGGCAAGCTTAGATCCCAAATTCTGATCGATTTATCCCAACTGGCCGTGGCCATCACTTCTCCGTCGGGTGAAAAAGCGACCGAGCGAACTTGATCGGTGTGTTCTTCGATCACCTGTAACAACGTGCCGTCCGTCGGACGCCACAATCGCACGGTCCCATCTTCGCTCGAGGATGCGATCGTGCCGCCAGGGTGAACCGCCAACGCGGTGACGGCTTTGGTGTGACCCTTGAGCGTCTTCCTTAGTTCTCCTGTTGTTGCATCCCAGATCTTGACCAGATGATCGTGGCCGCCCGAGATTAACCATTTGCCGTCGGGCGAGAAAACAAGAGCGGTGACGCCGTTGTCGTGGGCGGCCAACGGATCTTCTAGATCGCGGACCATTCCCAGACTGCGGTCCTGGTGAAGGCGTGCCCTGCGAATCGTTCCGTCCCGCGCGCCGGAAACCAGCGTTTCGCCGTCAGGCGAAAAAGTAAGGCAAACCACCATGCCCTTGTGAGCGCTGAACATTCCTTGGTGGCTTCCACGCTTTTGCGGGTCCCAAAAGTAGACGCCTTTGTTGACGCCCGTGGCGAGCGTCTTGCTGTCAGGAGAAAAGGCGACACACGCCACTTCGGCCCGCTGCGCCGGCAATTCAAACTTGTCGCTCGATCCGCCTCTTATCGGCCGGGGCGGGCCGCCGAAATTCTGTAAGTGTGGATTGACCGGCACCTGGTCGATGCGAAAGCCTCGTTGACGAGTGGCGGATGCCAGCCATTTTCCGTCCGGCGAGAATGCCAAAGATTGGACTTCTTGCGGACCATGAGTGACAAGTTCCTTGGTCTCATGGCGTTTCGCCTGGTCGGTGTTAGTCGTCCACAGTTTGATCTTGCCGTCGCCCGCGCCGGATGCCAGCCACATTTGCCGGGGTGAAAACTCGACGCATGACGGCCGGAAGCGATTTGATTCCACGGTTTCCCGCAATACGGCGACCGGTGGGTGCCTCTCGGGATCCTGCACCAGTATCGTTTCTTTTCGAGCCGCGAGCTTAAGCTCGACGCGGATCCGCCCATTGCGGTCCAGTTTGATTTGGTCGCGTCGATGATCCACCAGCGCGCCGTCGGACCAAACCCGCAGGTCAATGTTGCCGTCGCCTCCCTGCAATCGAACCTCGTATTCTCCGGAACGGTGCCGGTATGTGATGGGATCGGAGATCTTGGCGACCGGAATCGTGGCGACAGCCTCACCGCCTTGCTTGAGTACCACCTTCACGTCCTCCAGGCCTTTGAGTTCCGAAGCGACGTGGATTTCGATGTTTCCCTTGTCCAACTCCGTGTAGATGGCGAAGCCCGCCACGGCGACGGCGGCCAAGCCAAAACAAAGGGCGATTGCGGAGAGCAAGCGACGGCGCGCCGGATTGGCTGCCGAAGGCGTTGACGTCGGGGCCGAACGGAATGGTGCCAGTGCGTCGGCGACTTCCGCCGGTGTTTGAAAGCGATCCGCCGCTTTCTTGGTCATCATTCGTCGCAACGTGTCGACAAGCTGGACGGGCACATCGCCACGAACTTCAGCGACCGCTTGCGGTTCGTCTTCAGAGTGCGCTTTCAGCTTATCGGCCAACTTGCCTTCAGGATAAGGCGGATTGCCGGTCAGCAGAAAGTAAAGCGTGCATCCCAAGCTGTAGATGTCCGATCGAATGTCGACCGAACCGGCATCGATGGCTTGTTCCGGTGAGATGTAGTCGGGCGTTCCCATCGTGGAACCCATCGATGTAAGTCGAGAGGGCAGCGGCCCCGGTTCGGTGTCACTCTCGCCGGTGACTTCCGGTGGCGTTTCGCTAACGAAGCTGGCCAATCCGAAGTCCAGGATCTTGACTTGCCCCTCGCCGGTGACCATCAGGTTGTGTGGTTTGATGTCGCGGTGGACAAGTCCTAGTTCGTGAGCCTTTTGCAATCCACTGGCCGCTTGTTGGATATAGCTGCACGCCTGGGCGACCGGCAGGGGGCCACGCTGCCGGACGACTTCGGAGAGGTCCGTACCATCGACATATTCCATGACCAGAAAGTGAACGTCGCCGGCTTGGTCGGCATCGTGCGCGGTGACAATATTTGGATGAGACAAACGGGCGGCGGCCTGGACTTCACGACGGAAACGCTCGACGGCCCGAGGGTGAGCGACCAGCTTTCGATTAATCACTTTGAGCGCCACTGGGCGGCTCATCAGCTTGTGTTCCGCTTTGTAGACGTCACCCATGCCGCCCTTGCCGACCAATTCGGCAATTCGGTAGCGGGGGTGGTTCAGCAGTTGCGGCGGTACATCGCGAAGCCCGTCGTCGGCGAGGCGTGAGTCGGCCGCGTCCAACGACAACGCGATCGTCTCTTCCTGAGACGCCGGCGTTGGCTCGGACGCTTCCTGCTCGGATTGGCCTGCCCGTCGCAGCGAAGATACAAAGGTATCGCTGCTGGAAGACAAGCCCAGCAGCGTCTCTGAACACTCATGACATTCTTCAATGTGAACTTCGACTTTCGCCGAATTTTGGGGATCTAGATCGCCCAGGCCGAAAGCCTTCAGTTGATCATCGGACGGATGATGGGATGATTCGTTCATGAGTGGGTTTTAATCCGAGGGTCAGCGATCTTCCGCGTGGTACTTATGAAAGTGCCGAGGAAGCCGGATCCTTTCTGAAGAATCCGCGAAAAACTTCAATTCAATCGACCAGGCCGCGAGTCACTTGTTTTAAATGGCTTAGAGTACGGGACTTAGCGATCAAGACGGCGTTGGCGGAAATGCCCAATTCCCTCGCCACGTCGGCGGCTTTTGCACCATCAAGCACCACCCGTTGAAAGGCCAGCCAGGTATTGGGCGTGAACTTGGACTTGCTTTGTTCAAGCGCTTCACGCAACACCTGATCATCATGTTGACGATCCCACAGGTGGCTGAGCGCGCTGTTGGGATCTTCAAGCTGGTCGAGCTCTTGAAGAAAGTCGCTGCCGCCCTTCGCCGACGGTCGTCTCTGCCGCGCGCGCCAGAAGTTTCGCAACCGATGGACCAAGACGGTTCGCAACCAACTTCGAAAGGCGCCGGGACGTCCCGAATGCTGAAAGTCCGTCATTTCACGGGACACGACCACCAGCACCTCTTGCACGAGATCTTCCGCGTCGGACGTTTGCAAGTCGTAGCGTCGCAACCAAGCGTGCAACACGGGCGTATAGATTGCCGCGAGCTTCGACCAAGATTCGGAATCGGAATGCCGGCAAACACGATCCAGCAGACTGATTGACGTTTCGTCCATCCAACGCGACCTAACAGCGAAAGGGCCCAACTGAGATTATCCTGCCGGGACCCAGCCGCGCCAACAACCCGCGCTGGAAGTCTAGGCCCGTCGCCCTGGCCGCGAGATTCCCTTTGATTGTCCTTCGCCGCCACGTTAGTCGATCTGGTGGCGGTTGGCGTTCTTGAGCGCTTCGGCGCGGTCGTGGTCTTTTTTAGACAGTTCAAGCTCGCCCAGTGCTTTCAGCGCTTGCTCTCGACGCCGAAACAGCAACCAATCGTCGGAGTCCGTCGAAATCGCTCGGTCAAAGTGCCAGCGTGCGCCGAACCAGTCCTGGGCGGCCAAACGCGCCTCGCCGCGTTCGCGATGCCAGGCTTGAGCTGCGACGGGCGAAAGAAGTCGTGACAGGTAATCGGGATGCCGCTGATGGAACAGCCGCCAGCGTTCGAGCCATTCGTCGGTCGTCAGGCCGATGATGCCTCCCTGCTCGATTCGCCGCCCAGCGCGGACTTCCGCTAACAGGCGCAAGTCGTCGATGGAAAGTTGAACCGCGTCCGTCAGGTCTTCGAGTGGAATTACGGAAATCCTCGCCGGTAGCAAGGCATTTGGATTCTCTGTTTTCACCCTCGCATCGCCAGTCGCCGAGAGAATCACACGCGGCGGGTCGCTGAATTCGATGATCCGATTCCCGTGTCGATCCATCGGAATAGGGGGAGACACCGGCAGCCCGGTGCGCCGCTCATAGATCCGAGCATCGCGGTTTCCAAAATGTCCCGCCGTAACGACCCACTCATCGTTAAGCACGAGTTTAACGCTCAAGGCTTTGTGCCCGAGCGGCGGCGACGCCAGGGCCCGTGACCGCCAATCCCAAACTCGCGCCTGGCCGTCGGCACAAGCGGCAACCAGATACCGGCTATTCTCACCGAAATCGATGCTCGGCACGGCTTTGGGGTGTTTCAACTCCGCCAACCGATCACCCGTTTCAAAATCCCAAACACATGTCGTCCCGTCGCGTGAGGCGGTCGCCAAGTATTGATCGTCTCGCGAGAGCGCCACGGCCGACACGTCCGGGCCGTGCTGGAGTGGCGGATAGCGCAGTTTGGCGACGTCACCGACGGCGTGCCAAACGTATACCTCGGAGTCGCCTCTCGCGGTGACAAACCACTTTCCATCCGCGGAAAATCGCAAGTGATCCAGGGATTTGTCAACGCCACGTCCTGTCGGCCGACGATCTTCGGTTTCCCAGAAGCGGTTCACGTTCGGATCCCGCCGCAACTTGGGAGTCTCGGTGGAACCGTGTTGAGCGACGTACCGCAAAACGCCTGTCGCCGCATCATGTACTTGAATGTGGCCTCCCTCGCACACAGCAACGAGCAGCTCCCCTGTTGGGCTGCAGTCCAAGGCCCGTGGTTCGGACTTCAGCGGGATGGGGTCCGCAACGCGTTCTCCCGTCCGCCAATCCCAAAACAACAATTCGTTTTTGGTGCTGGCGGTTACGACTTGTCGATCGTCGTGGGTGAAGCAGGCATCCATCAGTAATCCGCCCGGCTCCAGCGATGGTCCTTCCGCTCGATAATCGTCAGTCGCGTAGACCCGAGCTGACCGGGTGTTGCCCCACCACCACGGGCTGCCGGCCAACAAACAGAATTCGTGGTCGCGACTTAGCTTGACCCGCGACGCCTCACCGGTCAGCGCGATAGTGCGTCTGCGAAAATCCTTGTGGCTGAGGTCATAAATTTCCACGAGTCCGTTGCCCCGCCCAACCGCGAGAAGTTGATTGTCAGCGGAGAAGGAGGTCTTGCGCACGCCGATAAAGCCGAATTTTGTTTCAGAAACCGGCCGCCGATTGCGCATCGAGATCATGAACAAGCCCGCGCCGCCCGCCGACGCAAACGTGCCGCCATCCGGGCTGAAGACCCCGGAAGTGATGGCATCCCTGTTCGCGATATCGTGAAGGTACTCTTGCGATTTTGCGTCCCAGACCTGGAGGCTGCCAACGCTGCCGCCTCCCACGACGAAATGCCGGCCGTCGGGCGCTGGCGCAATCGTCGTGGCACCGGAACCATCCAGTCGGATTTTCTCGATCTCCTCACCGGACTGGCCGTCCAGCAAGATCATCGTTGCTCCGGTCATCGTAATTAACGTGCCCTGCATGATCCGCGCGGGAATTGGCAGATCCCTGGAAAAGACATGCAACCTGTGAACAAGAGGGCCGATCATTGGCACTGAAGACTGTGCCGACAACTCGAATACCCGTGCCTGATCGTCGGCGCAAGATGTGACGAGTTGCTCATCAGTGGGCGAGAACGCCAGCGCGAAGACCGGCTTGGGGTGCTCCCACACGGGCGTTGCGAACTCACCGGCAGACGCGTCCCAGACGCGCACTTCGTTGCTGGCTATCGCCAACTTGCTCCCATTCCGGCTGTATTCGAGCGCCGTGACAGAGCCCTTGAATTCAATCTGTTCCCGCGCCCGCCAGCGTGGAGCGGAGAGTACATGCACGCCACCCTGTTCCAGGCCGACGGCCAGTTCGGAGTGCCCCGAACGCCACGCCATGCTCCGCACTACGCCGGCCACCGCGTGCGTTTTGTCTTGGCGAAAATCCCAGATCAGGCAACGGCCCTTCTTGGTCAACGTCGCGACAAACTCGCCCGACGGCGAGAAGTCCAGATCTTCGAGTGGCTCGCCGTCGTGCCAGAGGGCGTGGATTGGCGTGGGTGCAACGCGTCCCCACATCCTGGCTCGCACGCGACTCGTTCGCCGGTCGGTTGATTCTGGTGGTGCGCGGCGCGCGGCTTCGGCAAACCACAGCACGGCCAAGGCCGGGTCGTCTCGATCGCCCGCCGCCAGGCCGAGCGACGTGTGCAGGTCAAAGACCGTCTTTTGCGCTTGGGCTCTGGCCCGTTGAGCTTCCTGCGTGCGATTGTCGGCTTCCAGGCGCGCTCGCTGGGCGTCCGTCGCGCGCGAGTCGGCGTCCGCCCGCGCGGATTCAGCATTACCCTCGGCGTGCAAGGCGCGAATGGCTTGCCATGTGCTGACAATCGTTCCCACGACCAACAGCAATGCGAAGGAGACCGCCACGGCAATCGCCGCTCGGTGCTTGCGGGCGAATTTACGAAGTTTGTAGGTGGCCGAGGGAGGGCATGCTTCGACGGGTTCATCCCGCAGATGTCGCTCGATGTCTCGAGCCAAGTCGTGCGCCGATTCGTACCGGCGGCTGCGATCCTTTTCCAGTGCTTTCAACACGATCCAATCGAGGTCTCCCTTCAGAAGCGCACTGATCTTTCGGGGGTCGACGTTGCGCTGTGCCGAGATCCTAGGCAACGCGTCCCCGGAATCGCTCAGCCGAGTACTGGGCTTGCGGGCTTCGCTTTCGCGAACGATCCGCAACATCTCCTCCAGTCCGGCGCGCTGAAGTTGCCGGTTGTCGATCGGCGTGCTTCCGGTGAGCAGTTCGTACAGCAATACGCCCAGCGAGTAGACGTCGGACCGCGTGTCGATATCCAGTTGGCTCACGTCGGCCTGTTCTGGACTCATGTATTCCAGTGTCCCAATCACTTGACCAAACTGCGTGAACAGCGTTTTTTCCGTCAACGGCTGTTCGACCGCCTTGGCAACGCCAAAATCAATCACCTTTGGCACGGGGACTCCGTCGTCGTTGCAGACTAGAACGTTGGACGGCTTGATATCGCGGTGGATGATCCCCTTCTGGTGGGCATGCTGAATCGCTTGGCAGACTGGAATGAACAATTCAAGTCGTTCGGCCACCGTTAGGCGATGCGTGTCGCAGTATTCCGTGATCGAAACACCTCGTACCAATTCCATCACGAAGAAGGGAAGATTGTCGTCGGTTCTGCCCGCGTCCAGCACGCGCGCGATGTTCTGGTGGCTCATCAGCGCCAGCGCCTGCCGTTCGGCCTCGAACCGGGCGATTACTTGGCGGGAATCCATGCCGGGCTTGATGATCTTCAGAGCCACCTCTCGGCGAACGGGCTCTCGCTGCTCGGCCAGATAGACCTTGCCCATGCCTCCTTCGCCAACCTGCTGAAGCAATTGGTACGGACCAATCGTCGTTCCCAGATGCGGTTCCGCGATGGAATCGCTGGTCGCCAACGGTTCCACGTTCTTCTCGGGCGAAAGGCGGTCGTCCCCCGCCGGGATTGTGTTCGCTTGAACGTCGCCCTTCAAAGCAAGCTCGACCGAGATTTGCTGCTGGATGCCATTCAATTCAACGCGCAGCACTTCGTCGGCGGGAATGTGATACTGCTGCAAGAACTGCTCGACCGTGAGATGTTGCGCGGACTTCCGCAACAGTTGCTCGTATTGATCGCAGTAGCGGTTAACTTCTTCCGAGTTCATTGCGTTGTCCGGATGGACATGAGTTAGGTCGGCAAGAGAAGTGGTCAGGCCGTTGTGGCGGCCATTTTCAACGATTGCCAGAGGAACTGCAAACCGTGAACGGCGCGTCGGCAGGCGACAACCGTCGTCTCCAGGAACAGACCCTCAACGGGGCCGGGTATTTCGGGCGTTCCGCTTACGGCCAATCCGTGTGCTAGAATGGCGCTGCGATTTTGACAAGGAATCCTGGGACATGTCATTTCCTCTTCGAGCGAATCCATGAAATATTTGACTCTGATTGTCGCGATCTTCCTCTCGCCGCTGGCCACGCTCGGGGCGGCCGCTGCCAAGCCGAACATTGTCTTTATTCTCGCCGACGATTTGGGCTATGGCGATGTTCGCGTCTTCAATTCCGAGAGCAAGATTCCCACGCCCAACCTCGACCAACTCGCGGCGAGCGGAGTGCGATTCACCGATGCGCACGCGGGTGGATCGGTCTGCGTTCCTTCCCGTTATGCTTTGCTTACCGGGCGATTCGCCGTGCGGGCTCAAATGAACGCGCGCAATGGACCGGTCATCGAGGAAGGCAGGATGACAATTGCCTCGTTGTTGAAAGAGCAAGGCTACACGACGGCCATGGTCGGCAAGTGGCATCAAGGATTCGAAAGGTCGCGGAAGAACCCTAAGGATTTGTTCGATTACTCGGAGCCCCTGCGAGGCGGTCCG
>JAJDEH010000185.1 GCA_029259935.1 Planctomycetota bacterium | reverse complement strand
CGGCGCGCGCCGGGCCGGGCCAGCGCGGTCGTTAAGAACGGCTCGTAACTGACGACCGCGTCCGCCATGTCCGCGATGAACACGTCGACCGCTTCCTTGGCGGTTTCAGCCCTCACATGCTGAAAGTCGCCCGTGTCGAGCCCATGCTGGTCGCACAACGAGAGCAGCAGGAAATGCGGTGCCTCGTGATGCATGTAGGCAATGCGTTTGCCCTTCAGGTCGGAAAACGAATCGATCCCCCGACGGGCGACGACGGCGTCCGCGGTTAGCGATACGTCGAGCTGCAAGACCACCTTGGCCGGCGTGCGCGTCGCTCGAGCCAAGGCATGCGAATCAACAAGATAGGGTGCCATGTCCAATTCCCGTGACAATATCCGTTGCCGAACGTCCGTGGTATTGCGGACCGGCACGAGTTTTAGGTCGACGCCTTCACACAAGTCCATTTCAGAGGCGACCACCAGCGGTGAGAAACCCACCCACGGCTTGATACCGACGCGAATTTCCGGCGAGCGCGGCTCAGGCCACGGAACTAGCGCGGCGAATAAAGCGATGCCCAGCATGACGATCGTCAACGTCAGCGTGGGCGCGAGGGGCCTGCGACGGAAACGGCGGAAGAACCGCGTGACCGGGCCCACCGGTCGAGCCTTGACGGGCTGGCCTTGCAGCCAGCAATTCAAATCCTCGGCCAGCTCGGCGGCGCTCGCATAGCGATGTTGCGGATTCTTCTCCAAACACTTCTGGATGATCGCCTGCACATCCAGCGGTACGGCCCGGTTGTATTTGTGGACGGGATCGGGTTCTTCGATCTCGATTCTTAGCATGGCCCGCGAGTCGCTCAGTTCCTCGTCGATTCCATAAATCGGCCGCAGAGCCAGCATTTCCCACAACGTGGCACCCAAGCTGTAGACGTCGGTTCGGTGGTCGACCAGGCCCGAATCAATCAACTGTTCGGGACTGGCGTACCGCAGGCTACCGACGAACTGCCGCGTGCGCGTCACGCGTCCGTCGTCATCCTGCGTCAGTTTGGCGATGCCCAAGTCCATCAGCACGGCCCGTTTTCCATCTCGAGCCAGCAGGATGTTGTCAGGTTTAATGTCGCGATGAATGACTCCGTTTTCGTGCAGCGCTTCGGCCGCCAAGGCAATGTCATGGATGATTGCGGCAACCCGTCGAACGTAAGCATCCGATCCGTGAGATTCGCCTTCCGCCACGTCGAAAGTATCCGGCGGCTCGTTGTCCCCGTTGGGCAACGGCTCGTCGTCGATGAGATCTTCCAACCGCCGTTCCGCGGCGCGGGCTTCGTCGGCGGCACGGCCTACCGCGTCTTGCCAGCGGTCATCGTTCAGCAGGTCGGATGTTGCGGGAGGAAGATGTCGTAGAAGATTGCTGACGCTCGTGCCTTCGACCAGTTCCATCGCAAAGTAGAACCGGCTGGCGTCGACGCCCGACGTATACACACTCACCAGATTGGGATGCTCGACTTTTCCAAGAGCCAGAATTTCCGTTGCGAACCGGGTTTGAGACGTACTGTCACTCAGGCTGATACACTTCAAGGCGACTTCGCGTTCGGCGGACGGCTGCCAAGCACGATACACGGTGCCCATTCCGCCGCTTCCTAGACGAGTCCTAAGTTGGAAGCCGCCAATTGACCGTTTGTCTTCCAGCGTGGAATGGCTTTGCCCCGCCCCGCCCGTCGTTTTTTGCAAGTCAATCGTTACGGACGGTTCGTCGGCGAAAGAAAGCCACTGATCATGAATTCTCGGAATGCCTTCGAACCGAGTGACAGGCCGCCTTCCTGGACACACACCTTGTCGCTGGCTGTTCAACCAGGCATTGAGATCGTCCACCATGTCACTGGCCGAGCGATATCGTTCTGACACGGCGCGGGCAAGTGCTTTCGCACAAATTCGATCCAGTTCGCGAGGAATTGAACGGTCCTTTTGCCGGACGGACGGAGCGTCGACATGAACGATCAAGTTCATTTGATCCTCGATCGTTTCGGCGAGAAACGGCCGTCTGCCGGTCAGCAATTTGTAGAGTACGACACCCAGGCTGAAAATGTCGGTGCGGCCGTCGACCCGATGTCCGTCGCCCCGAGCTTGTTCGGGGCTCATGTAAGCGGGCGTCCCCAGGAAACCGGCCCCGCGGCCAATGTCCTCTTCTTTCAGCGCCAAACCGAAATCGGCAAGATACGGACGCCCTTTGGCATCTAATAGGATGTTGGCCGGCTTGACGTCGCGATGAACAATGCCTTGCTCGTGCGCGTGTTGCAACGCGTCGGCGATGGCCGCAACCAATTCGACCGCCTGTTCGAGTTCCAGTCGTCGATCGGCTAGACAGGCATCAAGGCTGCATCCGTCGATAAGCTGCGATACCAAATAGCAAGAGCCGTTGCCATCTGGCTTGGCCTCGTAAATGTGAACGATGTTCGGATGGTCGAGGCGCGCGAGCATTCGCGCTTCCTTGAGATACGTTTCGACGCCGCCCACGGCTTGGACGACCGAGGCATGCGGTGCCTTGATGGCCACCGCGCGGTCCAGCCCGTCGTCGTAGGCGTGGTAGACGATCCCAAAAGAGCCCTGGCCCAACTTACCCAGAATTCGATAGCCTCCGATGGAATCGGGAAGTGGCTTGTAGAGGGTGCCCGCTTGCTCTTTCAATAAGCGTTCAATCTCGCTGCATCCGCCCACGTCCTCAAGGAGGCTTTCGAGTACCTCCTGGCAAACCGTGCAATGGGCGACGTGCGAGTCAATGCAGCTAGCTCGATCTTCCCGCAGTTCCGCCTGCAAAAACTGCTTCAGAACCTTGGGTTGCGGACACTCAAGAACATCAACGGACTGCATGACAGCTCCTTCACAATCGGCTTGCCCATAATCGGTTCACTTCGCGGAACACCGCCCCGATTGTCTAGGCGCGAATCCGCTCCGGATGTTACAGCGTTTTTCAAACAAGATGGAAAACAACCGCAACAAGGCTTGGCAGGCCGGGTGACGAGTTAGCAGGCGGAACCGGAACCAGGTTGAAGGGATGACTAACCCACACGGCGCGAAAGCCCTTTCGGCCGAGTGATCCACGGTCGGTTGACGTAATCGGGCCGGTTGTATCGAGATTGAGGGTAATTCCAGAGGGCCACCGCAACCGAGCCCGTTGGGAAGGCGGACTATACTTCAAAAAGAGTAGCCGTTTACGAGGCGTGATCGAGGTTGTGCGCATGATATCAAAACGAAAATTGCCGCCCGATCTCCGTCGGCGCGGACCACGGCATGGCTACACGCTGGTCGTGGTCATGGCCCTACTGGCCATTGCTCTGGCGACGTCCTACGCCATGCTGAGGACCCAGCTAACCTCGGCTCAAATCCAAGGCAACACACGGCGAAAGATCGAAGCGCGACAAGCGGCGATGACCGGCATCGCCGTGGGACTTAGAAAGCTGCATGAAACCAGTTGGCAGGGAGTTGGCACTTCGTTCTCTTCTCCGCTGACTCAAAATGATTCGTTTCAAGTAGCGTACGCCGCAGGCGATTCGTCGTTGTCGGAAGGTGACGCGGACTACGACCGACTCCCGTATCGGGTCACGGTGACGTCGACCGGCTACTCAACCGATCCGGCGAACAACGGCAATCGTTCATCCTATGTCACGCAGGTCGTGGTCGAACTGGATCCGGGGAAGCTTTCCCCGGAACCGACCGATTGGACGCAATTCCTGCAGTACACGCTATGGCAGGGCGGTGACAAGGAAATGCAAATCGAACTGCCTTGCAGAATCGAAGGCCGCGTCCGCTCTCAGGGCCGCCTGCGTGTCGCGGAGGCCTATCCGGACCGCGCGGATGTACTCGGCCAGTATCTTTGGGATCTCGGTCTCATGTTGTGGTTTGGCAGGGATGACTACCGGCCGTTCGACGGTCCAGTCCACCTGAACGCTACCGACAATGCCTCCGCGACTACCAGACTCCCCTGGATGGGAGTCGTCGCACAACATCACAGTCGCCAACCGTTCTCGTCCGACTGGTCGAAGCCGTCCAGCATGGCAACGTATCAGATCTACCCAGGCGGGCCCGAGTATCAAATTGAGCCCCTGCCGAATACATTGCAAGACACTTCGTTGGAGCCGAGTGCGCTGACCAATCCACTGGGTATTTTCTACTGCGACTCGCCGCTCGAGATCCGAGACAACGTGTCGATTCACGGAACGCTGTTCGTCAAGGACGACGTCACGGTCCGCGGCACGAATCTGTTGATCCGGCCGGTTGATCTGATGCCGTTGAGAGCAACCACCGCCGCCAATCAGTTGCCCGCCTTGACTTGCAAGTCGTTCATCGTCGAGCCAGGTGCCACCGGTGCGATCACCGGGCTGGTGGCCGTGTTTAACAATACGAATTTCAAACCCGCGTCCGTGCACCATTCGTTTAGCATTACGGGACGAATGATCGTCTCCAACGAGCTACACATTCAGGAACGCACGGAATGGGAAAACGTCGACTGGCCTGACGCGTATGACACATGGTTGGCCAGTGGTCCGTACACCTTTCTCCCTGAGTTCATGAGATTTCGAGGCCTCTCACACGCACCCGCGGTCCTCATTCGTCCCGACCCGAGCGACGTGGCGTACCATTGGCACCGTCAGGGCAATCCGGTCTACGATGTTCACGACAGCGTCGTCGGGCTCCAATGGGAGGTCTTGCGTTGGGAACACGAACCGTAATCCATATTGAATTTCGGACAGCGTCGCGGAAGGTCTCGAACATTCGCTTGCCAAGGCGGCAGAACCAAACCTGTTAGTGCTTGATGGACCAATCGCCGGTGAATTGAAACGCGGCCCAATACGCGGCGTGCGACGTTTTCGGGTCGGCTCGCACCTTCAATGCAGCCAACCGCAAGGCTTCGGCTTTGTTGCGGCCGTTGGCCAGTTCGCGATACAGGCCGACCATCAATTCCGCCGTCGCGGTGTCATTAACGCTCCACAGGCTCGAGACGACGCCCCGGTTTCCGGCCGCCAGAAACGCCCACGTCAAACCAAGCACCCCTTCGCCGCCCTGAACCAGACCTAGGCCCGATTCGCAAGCCGACAGGGTCACTAACTCGGCACCCGAGAAAGCGGGATTTTCCAAGATCTCCGATGCTTCCAGAAATCCGTCCTCGCGTGAATCCGGTCCCGGCGCGGAAAGCACCAGCGCCGATTCAAACGGATTATGCGAGTCGATCAATCCATGCGTGGCAAAGTGCAAATACCGCCGGCCTCGCAGCGCCGAATTGACTTTCGACTCCGACGCGTTCTCGTTGATTAAGACGGTCGCCTTGTTTCCAAACAGAGATGCGATTCGCTCCACTTCGGACTTCGTCTGCCGCAAGTCCGACAGTTGATATTGCGGCAGCAATTCGGCGACCGACGATGCGTCTAACTGGCTGGCATAAGATGATGGCACCCACACTCGATTATTGAATTGCTGCAATCCCACCAGCAGCGCGCCCTCACGTTCTTCCGACTTCGTATCGCGCAAGCGCTTGAGCAAGGCCAGGCTGGGAACCACCGCAATTGGATAGCGCTCTAGCAAGGGTACTCCCCGCTGATCTTCCAACAAGGCGAATGGCAAGACGTTGAGCGGACCGTCGGGACAGATGACCAGCAGCTCGGCATCGGCCATGCGATCCTGCAGCGGCGCGATCAGCACGCGGTAAAGTTCGCGAGCCAACAGGCGATAGCGGCCCTCGCGACGCGAACATCCCATGCGAAGCGCGTTCACCAACGCCCCGAGTTCATGACGCCGGATCGGCAACACTTGGCTGCCGTATTCGACCGACTCGCCCCTGCGGGCCGCCGTGACGACGCACGTTTCATAGTCGCCCACGGAAAACGACAGCACCACCGACTTCTCCGGAAGCAGGTCTTTCAGATCCTGTGTTCTTAATGGCCGCATCGACGGAGTCTCGACTTGATACGTTTTGTGAATCTCCTGCGTGAACGACCGCCACTCGGCCTCGGCTTCCAGAAGTTGTTGTTGGGCCTGCTTGAACGCGTTGCCAAATCGGGGATCCGCCGCCGCGCGCCGTGAGAGCTGCCGCGCAAGACGACCGGCGGATGTTCGGGCATCGTCCAAACGGGCGGCGTCGATCCGTTGCTTAGGATCCAATCGTTCCCAAACATGCTGACGAGAGGAATGCACCTGCCACAGAGCGCGATGCCGCGACATATCGAGTACTTGAAGAGCACGCTCCAGCTTGCCCTGCCGCGCGGCCACTACGGCTCCCAGGTGATGGGTCCGCTGAACCTGTTCCGGGGATTCGATTCCGAGCGTCGGATCGAGATTCATGCCGCTCGTCCGCCACTCGACATCGAGTTCTTCGGTCAGATGCTTCGCGGCCGCGTCAAAATCGCCCTGGACGATGGCGAAGCGCGCCAGATCATATCCAGGCGCTGGTCCCTGGCCAGAGCGCTTCTGCAATTTAGCGATCCCCTTAAGAGTTTCCTCGGCCACCTCGGAAGTATCCAATTCGGACCGTTGCCGCAGCGCCGAACGAATGTGTTGAATCTGGCCAGCACTCAGCGCGAGCGGCTCGGTGCTTACCGGCCTGCGCCCGTTCGGCTTGGGTTGGACAAGCTTGACGGTTTTCGAAAAATTCGGACCGCGCGTCATTGCCAGGGATTGATAGGGACTCACGCTATCCGCGTCCAAAGCCTGGACAACTTCGACGGAAGGGGCGTACCTATCGGTTGCCGCGATCCAATGCGCCGCCAGCAAACGGTCCAGTTGCATCTCCAGCGCGGACGCCGGACTCTCGATGGCCGCGATATTGGCGGCCTCGCCCAGCGCGTCGAGTCCTTCCGCCACCCGTCCTTGCTTCATTTGCATCAGCGCGCTGGCCCGCCGAATTCGCGCCATGACGGCCAAATCCTTGGCGTTCACGTTGAAGGACCCGGGTTTGACGAACAAGTCCAAGGCCCATCGATGGTAGTCCTGCGCTCGATCGAAATCGCCCTGCCGTTGGCAAACGCGCCCCATTAGCAGCAGAATGTTGGCCCTCCGGTTCAGCAGAGGGTGCGCGTCGAGGGCTTGGCGAGCGGAACGCAGCGCTTCGTCGGTCACTCCCAAGTCCGCCCAAGATTCGGCAAGCGAGTACAGCACCAAAGGCAAGATGCTGCCATCTTCGAGCTTCCGGGCTTTGGCCTCGGCTTCGTTGAAGTTATGCCGGGCCAACAGAATCTGCCCCGTTTGCGCGTAGAACTCACCAAGATAATGACGCACCCGAGCATGAATCCAGTTGACCGCCTGTTCCGTTTTTGTGATTTCGCGGTCATGCCAATGCGGATTGGACTCGGTATCCGGCAGCCAATTTAAGATTCTGAATAGGTGTCGAATTCGCCTCGCCTTGCCGGTTTGATCGCCGAGATTCCTCTGAATCAATAACGCGCTCGCATTGTTGACGGCGGTCGTGTTTTGGTGAACGAATCCAACGCGCAGGCTCTCGGCGTACAAATGAATCGCTTCACGGGCCAGCTCCGGATCCTCGAGTCCCGCGTTGTAATTCGTCAAAGCCAGCAACAAGTAAACTTCCGATTGCCGCGAGTATCCGCGTTTGGCCCAACCGGCAACGCGCTCGTTTACGTCCTGCTGCAATTCCAAGTCGACCGTCTCGAGAAACGATTCCGGCAGCGATTCGTAGAGCCGAACGGCCTTCTCCTGAGCGGGTGTTGCCTGGTCGGCGTCGCCGGTGGTGAAGTACAGCAAGCCCAAGTCACCGAGTGTCATGGCCAGCATCACACGGTCGCCGGCATCTTGGAAGTAACTTGCGGCTTCCGTTTGCAATCGCGCGGCCTCGTCCTTCAATGGTTTGCGCCGGTCCGGTGGCATGCGGCTTGCGTGCCGGTCGATGGACACGGCCAGCGCGTGCTTAATTCGATTGGCTAATCCCGGCGCGGCCCCATTGCTCAAAGCCGCGAACAGCGCGCGATAGTACTTGATGGATGCCACGCGACTTGGGGCGTCGTCGTCTTTCTTTTCAATGTGTAAATGGCCCGACAGGGCGGCGGTAAAAGTGTTTCGCCAGACCGCGCGCTCCCGTGGCGGCAATCGCTCAATCGTGGCCCAGATTTGCTCGCAGCGCTCCGCGTGCCGGCCGGCCGCATCGGCGTCGGCTGCCGTACTGGACATCGCCACCAAATCATCTTTTAGCTCGGTCCGATCCGCGTCGGCGACCGCGCAGACCATTGCCAGTAGGCTCGCGGTGATCAAATTGGTCATGGTGATTCACTCCGCTGTACTTCACGGATTGGAAGACTGCCGCACGCTCCACCCCAGTCTGATGGGCTCCTCTCCGAATTCATCCCCACGGAAAATGACGGAGTGCCCTGGGGTATTGGAATGGATGACAGGTGGGCCGCGAGATGGAAAGACACCACTGATTGTAGCAGCCTCAGCGATTCGCTGCTTGATAGGCCCACACCATCGACCCGACCAGTGCCGCGTAAGTGATAATTCCGAGCACCACCGCGCCGATCGAAGGTGCCGCTGATATCGATTCGGCGTTCTCGGCGGGCGGCGGTGGTTCCACCGTGACAAAGACGGACTGCCACTCTTGGCCGCTGGGCAAAATCCACTTGGTGCGCGACTGGAACAGCATCCAAAAGATCGTCGCCGTGGAAAGGACCGCCGCAATCAGGACAAGAATCGGCGTATGCACTATTTCCTCTCCCGCCGAAGGAGAGAGCCCGGGCAGAGTAAACTCGCCCGCATACCTCATCAGAGCGAATGCCAGCGTGTTGTTCAGTGTGTGCAGCACAATCGGCGCGATGAGGGACCGTGTCGTAAGGAATAAGTATTGAAGCCCCAGCCCGGCAAAAAACGCGCCCGTGGCTTGCACCGGTTCGATATGGACGATGCCGAACAGAAACGAGGCGAACAGCGTTCCCAATACGACTCCATGATTGGCGGTCAAACCGCGGCTGAGGAATCCGCGAAAATAGATTTCTTCCCCCAACCCGGGAAGCAAACACCCCGCCGTAAAGATCAGCGGCCATGGCCCGTCGATGAAGGATCCCATGTCGGCGATGTTAAACGAAGGCAAATACTCGGCCGCCCAGTTGGTCACTTCGCTGGACAACACAACCATCGGAAGCACGCTCAACATGACCAGCACCCACTGCATGGGGCTCATCCCCCGCCAGCCAATCTTGGTCTGCGTTTGACCGCGGAAAAAGACGCCGACCACGAGCATGGCGAACAACAGATTGGTCAGCGTTCCCAATGGCACCACGATCCAAATGAGCCAGTCGCCCGAGAGTTCTTGGAAGGAGCGCCCTTGGGCCATGAGGAAACCGAACAGCACGATAAGAAAGCCAATGGCAACGGCGATTTGGACGATCGCCAGGGCTAGCGTCCACAAGATCGCCCAACCCAAGTTCGGGTGCGGTGGCTTGGGCGTCGGATTGGGCGGCGCAGTCTCCTGGGGTGGCTTCTCAGGATCGAACGGATAGGCGATGGGCGGATCATAGGGCGAACTCATGAAGGCATTCTTGCCCATTCCACCGTCCTTGGCAATCAAACGGCGAAAGTTGAAGTCCCGCCATTAGGCGAAGAAAGCAGGCTAAAACTTGGACTCCAGCCCTTTCTAGCCTTGCCGATCTTGACAGCGCGACCCGGCTCCTTAAAATGGATATCTTTGTCCGATTTATACGCGAACGCGGAGACCGACCCCGTCGGTGGTCCATCCTGCCCAGCGAGATTTAATGAAGCTCGTCTCGAAAATCCTACCGCCCGAAGCAAATCAAGAGGAGTTACAAAATGCGCTCAACCATGTGGACTGCTTTCTACGCGGCGATGTCGTTGTTTTGCGTCTTATCATTGACGGTGGGCGTGTCGGCCGGGCCCTTTGAATCGGAAAAGGAGTCCAACGCGAAAGAAGATTCCGATTCCTCGGACGTGCCAGACGAGAAGCGGGTTTCCGTCGACGACGCTCGCCAACGAGCCAAACTTTCGCACAACATCTATGCCGCCACGCTTGAGGTGATGCACCACCGCTACTTCCGCGATGAACGGGCTTCGGTTCCCGCCCGCGCCCTGGAAGATGTGTTCTCCGAGATCGCTGACCAGGAGAATATCAACGCGAATTGGATCGCGGTGAATGCCAAGGCGATGAGCATCAATCACAAGCCGAAAGACGAATTCGAGAAACAGGCCGCCAAAGCGATCGCGGCCGGCAAGGACGAGTACGAACTGGTCGAGAACGGCGTTTACCGCCGCGCCGAAGGCATTTCGTTGATGAACCGAGGTTGCCTCGTATGCCATTTGGGATTTGGCGCAAGCGGCAAGACGAAGCGTTTCGCCGGGCTGGTCATTTCCATTCCCGTCAAGACGGAAAAACAAGATTGACGGCAGCCCGCTTGCCCAAATAGACTTGCCCTCGTCGGATTCGTGGACTCGGAGTCGCCATCTGATCACGTCTCCCGGTCTTCACGGCAAATGTCCGTCTGCTGGAACTTTTCTTGTTGAGCAACGTCCATAAGTGCGCGGGCCTGTTTCAACACGTAGGAGACGAATCATGTCGCGGACGCGAAGATTCTTTCTGGCACTGCTGTGCGCGGTGATCCCAACTTGGGTTGCAGCCGCCGACCTTACTCAGGTTGAGCGCCGTATTGCCAAAGAACCCTCGTATGAAACGGACTCGCCCAAGTACTTCTTGATCGCTTTGGGGCCCGACGCCAAAGCTCGCGTGTGGATCGTGATCGACGGCCAAGTGATGTACGTTGATCGCAACGGCAACAACGACCTGACGGAAGCCGGCGAGCGGATTCAAGGCGACGAAGGCGCTTTCAAAATCGACAAGCTGTTCGATCCAAACACCCAACGCACGCATACTGAATTGGTCGTTTATATCGACCGCCTGATCCCGACCTCGGCCGGAACCAGCTATGTGTCGCCGTTTCAAATGACGGGGCGAGTGCGGGGCAGGTACGCGTTCACGGGCATCACCAAGCCGGCGGACACGGCCAGGCAAGCACCCATGCTTCACCTCGACGGCCCGCTGCGGGCGCGGCCCTTTGGCGGCGGCTTTCGAACGGTGGACCGAGCCGCCGAGAAAAAGTTCAGCGTCCAGCTTTTCGGACGCGGCCTGGGCGGTGCCATCTATATCGAATACGACGGCATCCCGGCAGGCATTTATCCCACCGCGGCGTTCGTCTTTCCCACGCGGTCGCCGGGCGGCCAGGCCATCAAGCAGACCGTCGTACTCAAGCAGCGCTGCTGATCGAATCAGTTATTCGGCCCCGTGCGGGCCCCCAGCGAAGCGAAAGATGGTCGCGCCAAAGTAACGGTCAGCTTTCCAGACTGGAAGGACGCCGTCGTGATTCCCTCGACCTTTGAGGTCGGAGTCATGGGACCTTCCGCGAACGACAACTGAGCAGAACATCCACGAATCCCAAACCGGCTCAACATTTCCCCGCAAAACACAACGGCCCGGCTGCCCGAAACGCGGGCGACCCGACGTTGACCCTTCCGCGAACCAAGATTAAACTGAGCGGTTTGATCGACGGTGGATGTAGCTCAACTGGTCAGAGCACTGGATTGTGGTTCCAGAGGTTGGGGGTTCAAGTCCCCTCATCCACCCTCTTTTCTCTTGGCGCAACTTGTTGCTGGGCGTCGCCAAATCTCTTCTGCTGGTCCTTCGCTTAACCACCAGCGCGATCGCCGACACGATGGAGGAAGCCAACCTCAAGATTCGCGCCGGCCTCGGACTGGACGACCCCGGTCTCGACGAGTTCATCGTGGAAGCCAAGCCCGCGCGGATCGCGGGCAAGCCGAAACGCAACGGCCGCCAGGCCAAGGTGCAGCAGTTGAGGCATGTTGCACAATTCGTTGTCCTGTCGCCGCTTTCGCGGCTCAGTTCTTCACGGCTGGCTATCCGCCGCTCACGCCAGCGGCTATATGCTGTCGCCGTTTGAGGCAGCAAGGATGGGCCGAATAACTTCGAACTGCTTAACTAGTCCGTTCACCTCCTGAAGTTGGGAACCCGATCCTGCGGCTATTCGACTGCAACGGCTAGGATTGAGCGACTTGGGATTTTTGCGTTCTCCGGATGTCATCGAGTCGATGATGCCAATCATCCGCTGCATCCCGCCTTCGGCGTCTTCCTCTTCCATCATCTTGCGGACATCCTCCATTGGGGCTGTCGGTTTAAGGTGGCCGCACACGATTGCGACGTGCTGGCGCCTGGATTTTGATGGGTCTTTTTTTGTTTGATCGTGTTCGCGGCTGCTCTCGTCGGGAGGGAGAGCGGTTGAGAGCGGTTCGGGTGTAGCGCAGTCCTCCTATCTTTTCTAGTTATTGTTGATTGCGGGACTAAGCTCGTCCGGAGCGCGCATCGCCGCCGTGAGGCTTATCAGTTTTTTCAAATTGAAAGCCGTGCATCCCCAGAGCCATTCGGTTTCGACTCCGGACAGGCCACGAAGCAAGAAGCGACGCATGCCCATGACCGCCTTCAGCACGCCGAACTGCGTCTCGCCATAGTGCCGCCGTTTTTCATATCGAGCCTGACGCTCCTCGCTTTGCATCCGCGCCCGGTGACGACTTCGCTCCTCCTCGTATTCATCTCGGCTGATGCTGCGGCCGACCGTCGACTGGGGGTTCTTTTTGCACAGCGCCGCCAGCGGACAATCGGCGCATTCTTGGCTGCGGTAGAGGGTCGTCGTCACCGGTCTCCCGCTGCGGTCGGTCTTCTGCGTCCGTTCCACATCCAGCCGCTTGCCTTGAGGGCAGTAGTAGCAGTCTTCCGCTTCGTCGTAAGCGAACGCCGATTGATCGAGACGCTTGGTCTGCCGGTTGATCGGCAACTGGTCGACTTGCTCGGCCGCCACCGGTTCGGTCGGATCGTCGCGAACAGCCGGATTGCCTTCCTGGTTCGGTTCGGAAAGAGGGGACAGCAGTTCGAGTTGGGCCGCCTCGCAAGCCCGCAGATTTTCTCCGGTGCAAAAAGCTCCATCGGCCAGCACCGACAACACTTCGGCGGAATAATCGGCCTGAACCTGTTCGACCATCGGCAATAGCTGCAAATGCTCGACGCTGCCAAGGAGGACGTCCGCTCCCACGATAAAACCGTTTTCCGTTTCCGTGACCGCCATCGGCGTATAGTTGGGAGCGTAGCCGCCTTCTTTATTCGGCAGAATGCGAGCGTCCGTATCGGTCCGCGGAATTTGAGCTGGCTTATCGCCACGGCCTTTAGACTTGCGGGCGGCGTCCATCTCTTGCAGAGCCGCCAGCACCTTTTTCAGTTCGTCGCGGCGAGCGACCTTGTCGGCCAAGTTGGCGGGCAGCTTGTCGCCGCAAACACCCTCTTCCTCGAGTAAATCATCGATCGCATCCGCTTGTTCGACGCCGGCCAAGGCTTCCGAAATCGTCTCCTCCAGTTGCCCCAGCACCTTCGCCACACTCTGCTGCGTCCAGCATTTCCCGCGACTGGCGTTGGCCAGCACTCGGGAGCCGTCGATGCACAGTTCCGAGAGCTTGGCCACCTTGAGTTCCATAGCCAAACGGACCAACTGTTTATAGATCTCTTTGACCCTTTCCTGATGTGCGCGGCGAAATTCGCTCAACGTGCTGTGATCGATGGTCCGCCCGGACACCAGCCAGATGAAATCGATCGAGTGCTTGAGTTGGTATTCGAGTTGGCGGCTGCTGCGAATACGGCGAATCATGCCAAACAGCAGCACTTTGCAAAGCACCTTGGGATGAATCGGAGGCTGCCCCCGAGACCCATGATATTCCGCTTCCCACTCGGTCCAATCCAGATTGTCCAAGCACTCATCGAGCAGACGAACCGGATGATCCTCTGGAATCCGCGCGTCGAGCGACTCGGCGTAAAGCACCAACTGCTCGCGCGGCTCCGGAGCATCTTGCCAATAAACATCCTTCGGCTGTCGCTGACTCATGG
>JAJDEH010000184.1 GCA_029259935.1 Planctomycetota bacterium | reverse complement strand
CTTGCCCATCGCCATCGCCCGGCCTCCCGTTTGCCGTCGCCCAAAAAACCGCCCGCCACATCGTAGCCGGCGGAACGAGTTTTTCAACGGCCTGCTAGATGCGACACATGCTCGATTGACAGAGAAGGGCATGAAGGTCGTGTCAACATTACCTGGCCTTTATGAGTTGCGTACGCCAAAGGCGTTATCCGATTCGGGGTTGGCGCAATTGCAGGGAGTGGCGTGTCTTCGCCACCTTTTTGTCGTGTCGGGAGACATTACTGACGACGGCGTGCGGATTATCAGTAAGATGTCTGGGCTCGAGCGATTATCATTGCGTAATTGTAAAGTATCTAATCGGGGAGTGGAAAGCCTTAGAAGCTTATCGTCACTCGAACAACTGGTGCTTCGCAACACGCTTGTTGATTCGAGTGGATTGTCGTTTCTTGATGGCAAGCGAAACCTAGCCTATCTTGATTTGAGCGGTACGCGCATTTCGGATGACGGCTTGGAGGTACTGACAAGTTTGCCAAGACTGTCGTCACTCAATCTCGATGGCACAGCGGTAGGTGATTCCGGGTTGCGGAAGCTTGTGCAAGTAAAGCCTCTGCGATTTCTTAGTATTCGTGGAACGAATGTGACGAGCGGCGGTATCGAGCGGTTGCATTCTAAGAATCAAGCGATTTCTGTTGCTCACTGAACTTGTCCAGCGAATGCCGGCCAACAACTCAGCAATCACACGCCCACCCCCAATCCCCGCATGGCCGAGAACGAGAACATGCGAAGCTCGAATGTCCCGCTAGCGGTCGCACAAATTGGCTTGGGCATCGCTCTCGTCGTGGTCGGCCTGCTAAGTCAGCGACCAAAGATCGAATGGTTGGTTGGCTGGGCGCTTTTTGGAACCGGAGGCTGGCTCATCCCGCAACGCTTTGTCTCGGGGATGTTCGTGGGCGCTGCGGTCGCGATGGAACTGATGATGCTGTTGATACTCTATGGCTAGCGGACCAAATCCGAGTCGACGCCGAAGGTCAGCAACTCGCTAATCACACACGACCCAAGACGAGACGGGACTTCCCAGACCATGGGCGTCCGGGCACGTCATGTGCAAAAATGAGATCGCGGCAAACTGCGACGGTGGGATGGAGACTTGGCGGTGGATCGGCAAGACGATTCGGGGCCGAGACGTGGCCGTGGCACGATGTCGTGGCGGAGCGAGCTTATCCCAAGAGGCAAAGGCAGAAGCCGCGCGCATCGCGATGCCGTGGTCCGGTCAGCACTCGAATCGCGTTCACGCCGCCCTGCGATCGTAGTGCTTCAGCTGCCCACCGTGCTGCGACTTGCAGCCGAATTCGGAGAGCAGCGGAGTTGGCGGCTCGTTAACGGTCTTGCGTCGCGGCCAGCGCTCGAAACGAGTTGCTTTCCCTCTCGAACCCAACCCTGGACTTTTCGACAACCAGAGGGAACCCAACACCTCATAATCCAAGGCCGTGGAGAGACAGAGACAAGCGAGACTTTGGGCCAGTTCGGGGCGGTTTGGTGGCCGCCCGCCCGAGGACACCCGTCGTGCGCGAGTCTCGGTTGACGAGGCAAGTAGTCGCCCCGCCTGAGCGCAAGTCGTTGCCGCTTCTGGCGATAGAACGAAAAAAGCCAAGGCGGCTTGGCCTTGGCTTTTTTCTATTGCCCGTGGGTCCGGTTTGCTCGTAACCGGTTGGGCGAGTGGTGCGCGTCGGACCGTCTTCAAACACTTTTTCCAGTTAACGCGGGGTCGTGCCCGCTATAGCGGGCCGGAATGTCGGGTCCGGCCCGCTAGGAGAGACGGACGGTCTTCAAAACTGGCCAGCAGTTGCGCGTCACCAAGACCCAGCCGGGCGCTGGTCGGTAAGCGTCCGGGGCGGCGCGTTGGTTTGTTGAGCGAGGGTGGTGTTCGAGGGGCGATCAGCGGGCTTGCACGCAAGGCAGTCTACTTGACCGTCAATCGTCACGTTGGCCGAAAGCGATCTCGGCAGGTCCGCGAAAACGGCGTCGACGGTTGACGTTCGTGCGATCCACCTCGTCCGGGTTCATTCGTCCTGGCTGCGGTGGGCCGTGGCTTCTTCATCGACCCAGTCTTCCTCTTCCCACAACATCCCACGCCGGCCAGGAACTTTGCGTGTGGGGCCGGCCCGGTACAGTGAGCACGACTTCGGACCGTAACAGAAGGTCTCGAAGCGATGTTTTTTCTGGCTCGAATTCCACTGGTCGATGATCATCTCGACCGGCGTCCGACAGCCCCAGATGCAGGTCGAACAACGGGCCATGTACGTCTTGGCATCGAGCCGACGATGACCGCGCTCGCGATAAACCGTTAGCTCCGGCGGCACTCCCAGCCACGGCGGAGGTGGAACTTCCTCGGCGATCCGCTCGATGACCTTCAACGCGCTGGCCTTGTAGAACTCGACCGGCTCCAGCTTGGAGTCTGCTACCGGCTCTGCGCGACCCGACAGCATGTCGCCGGCGCGGAATTGATGTTTCGCTTGCGCTGCTTCGCCGATGCCGACCAGAAACTCCCGTTCGTCCTCGCCGATAATTCCTTGGACGCGCAGGGCGTATCCCAGGTAGCTGTGGCTGCGCTGATCGAACGAGCGCGTTAGCCGTATCCGCGGCTGAACCGCAACTAGTGTTCCTTGCCAGTGGAGTTTCTCGTTCATGACTGAATGGTATCGAGTCCCGCGGTCTTGCACCAACGGTTGTTACGTGCGGCGCGCGGCCAAAGGGTGGTCGGCAGGTTCCGTTGGCTGCGGCGCGCCGGCCATTGGAGACGTGCCGAACTTGTCGCCGCCCGCAATGGAAACGAGCGGATTCGTGCGCACCGTTGGCGTCGGGGCGAATTGGCAGGAAACTTCGCCGCCGCTGATTGTACCCCGCTGGCGCGTTAGTTACGCTGGGGGAGCCTCTGTTTCGCGTAGCGTAGCTCGACCAGTGAGGAGCGTGCAATGCGTAGACGACAATCCGGCGGCTCGGGTGAACGTAGTTCGCGAAACGAGATCGCGTCAAGGCGGATGACGCTGGAGTCGCTGGAGCGACGGGAAGGGCCGGGGAGTTTGTTGATCGCGCTGCCCGGCATGCTCGGCGCGATGTTGGGGCACGAGGACGGACGCGTGCCGCTGTTGGCGGACCGTCATCGCGATGCGTTCGATGCACAACGGCGTCGGGCGCGTCATGGGCGCGATCTTGCCGCGCCGCTCCAAGAGACGACGCACGCAGAGCCACATGCGGCGCGCTTGGCCGCCGGAACTATCGCACGGCACGCGCTGCGGCGCAATCCGCCGGCGGCGCTGCAGAACCATGTCATGACGGCCAAT
>JAJDEH010000183.1 GCA_029259935.1 Planctomycetota bacterium | reverse complement strand
TTCAACATCATCGGCGTCGACACTGGTCTAACCGGCATCACGGACGGCAGCCAGGGCAATCAGATCGGGTCGGGGGCCGCGCCCATTGATCCGGGGTTGGCCCCCTTGCGTGATAATGGCGGCCCGACGCGGACGCACGCTTTGCTCAAAAACAGCCCCGCAATCGACGCCGGCAGCTCGACCGAAGCACCCTTGGTGGACCAACGCGGCGCGATGCGCGGCCAAGATGTCTCCTCGATTGCCAACGCCGCGGACGGAACGGACATCGGAGCGATTGAAGTTGGATCTTTCCTCGTCAATTCGACAAGCGACTCTTCGGACGCCGACGCGGGCGACGGAGTTCTCGATGCGGACGGTAGCCAGCCGGGAGTGCAAATGACACTGCGTCTGGCGTTGGAGCAGTTGTCCGTCTTCACGGGCACGAATTTTGTCGAGTTTGACCTCCCCGCCGGCAGCCGAATCTTGCTGGATAGTGTGCTGCCCGCATTGAGCGGCGACGGAATTGTCATACAGGGGCCGGGCAAAAACGCTCTCACGATTGAACGAAACAAGGCCGGCACGCGGTCGTTTCGTATCTTCGAGGTGACGGAAGGAAGTACCGTCGAAATCGCGGGGGTCAGTGTCCGCGGTGGACGATCCCAAATGGGCGGCGGCATCCTCAATCGCGGTACACTGTTGTTGGATCAGGTCGCGGTCGCGGACAACACAGCCGCTCGCAATATTTCGATTCTTGGTTTTGGTGCCACTGGCCCTAGTGTCGGCGGCGGCATCGCCAACAGCGGTGATTTGACCGTGGTCCAGAGCGAGATATCGCACAATGTGGCCCAGGGGGCCATCGGCAACGCGGGCGCTGGACTGGGTGGAGGCGTGTATAACGATGGCGGTGATGTGCGGATCGTGGAAACTACTTTGGCAAACAACGTGGCTCGCGGTGCCAATGCAATAGGTGGGAGCGCGAAGAACGGACAGGGCGGAGCCATTTTTCAATCTGGCGGCACGGTGCAGATTGCGGCATCGACGCTGTCGAACAATCGTGCCGAGGGCGGTGCCGGTGTTCTGGCCACGGCAGGAGCGGGGAACGGCCAAGGCGGAGCGATCCACAGTGAAAATGGAACGTTGGTCGTCAGCAATGCCACATTGTCGAACAACTCCGCGAAAGGCGGCGGCAGAGCATTTGGAACCGGGGGACCTGGCGCGGGCGGGGGGATTCACAGTACGGGCAGCGCCGTTCTTCTCGCCAACACCACGCTGACCGGAAACACGGCGCTCGGCGGCAAAGGGGTTGGAATTTTCGGCTCCTCGTTCGGTCAGGGCCATGGCGGCGGAATGAGCGCCACAGGCAACGAACCAACGCTTGTTAATACTATTGTGGCTGGCAACAGCGCCAGAACCAGTGGAGACGATGTTCATGGCCAGGTGAACGATTCCGGATCATTCAACAATCTCATCGGCCATCCCGCGAGTTCGGGCGGATTAACTAACGGAATCAACGACAATCAAATCGGCGTCAGCCCGCGATTGGGCGCGCGGCGCGACAACGGCGGTCTAACAGACACGCACGCCCTCCAGGTCGGCAGTCCGGCGATTGACGCCGGTGCGCTGCTGCAGCCTTATGCGACCGAGGTGTTGTTGAAAAATCCGACTGCTTACTGGAAGTTCGACGGCGAAGACTCCATTACCGGGATTGCCGGAAACGACGGTACCGCGGGCAATTCACTAAACGGAACGATTGAGGGCTCCCCAGTCTCCGCGGAGAGTCTCGTCGAATCTGCCTCAGCGCAAAGTAAAGCGTTGCGATTTGACGGCATTGACGATGTTGTAAGAATTGCCAACCCATCGGCTCTCGCCGGGCTGCCGACCGATGTACTCACCATCGAACTCATGTTCCGAATTGAAGACCTGGACCGGCGACAAATTATCTACGAGCAAGGTGGCCGCACACACGGATTCAATGTTTACTTTGAACCGGAAAACGCAACGGAAGGCCGATTAGTGGTTGGGGCCTGGAAGGACAGCGGAACCAGTTTTGCCAGTTTCGTGAATACCGTGGTGGCGAAGGATCGGACGTACCATGCCGCGTTGGTCTTCGACGCCCGTTCCATCAACTCTGCGGATCGTTTCCTGGAAGGCTATCTGGATGGTGTTATTTTTGGCCGGATTTCGGGTTCGCCCGAGGCGCTGCCGGCGCATTCCGATCCCATTGGAATCGGCGGGGTCAGTGGCCAGACGCGGATTGACAACGATCTTTCGAGCGGCTCGGGTACTGGAATCCAAGCACTTGAATCCAACGATGGATTGCGATTTCGCGGCACCATTGACGAAGTAGCCGTTTATCGCCAAGCTCTTTCGCCAACTGACATTTCACGGCACGCCATCAGTAGTCGCGTGGGAGCCGAGGGTACCGACCAGCGGGGTGGCCCATTCGTTCGTTTGCACGGCGACGCCGTGGATATTGGGGCCGTGGAATTTCAGAATCAGCAACCGGTCGGAGTGGATGATCAAGTAACCCTGACTCAGGGGACGACGGCCACGATACTTACGACCGAAGCCACCAGCCTATTGGCAAACGACGTCAATGCGGACTCTCCGTTCGACGTTCTGACGGTCAACACAACCCCGGTCAGCGGCCCGGCGTTCGGTACGCTTACATTGCAGGAGGACGGCACTTTCCAATACGAGCACAACGGAAGTCAGAATTTCAGCGACAGTTTTGTGTATGAGTTGTTCGACGTCACCGGACAGTCCACCACGGCAACCGTGGACATCTCGATCACTCCCCCAACCGTGGCTTTGACGGTTGATAGCACCGAGATTGCGGAAGGCTCGGGCGCGACGGACGTCACGGCCACGCTCTCGGTGGCGATCGCGGAGGACGTCACGGTGAATCTCGCCTTCGACGGCGCGGCGACACTCGGAGTCGATTTTACGCATTCTGGTTCGCAAATCGTGATACCCGCTGGCGAATTGTCGGCCTCGACGACCATCACGGCATCACAAAACTCGGTCGTCGAAGCCAACCAGACGATTCAGGTCGACATCGCCAGTGTCACCAACGCGGCAGGCGACGGAGAGCAACCGTTGACCGCGGTCATCGTTGACGACGACGTGGCGACGTTAAGCATCGACGATGCGGCCATTGCCGAGGGCGATGCAGGGGTCACGAAGTTGACCTTTACCGTTCGCCTGGACAACGCCGTCGATGGGGGCTTTACGGTGGATTTCGAAACGACTGCCGGTACCGCGACTGCTGGCGTTGATTTTACCTCCGCCAGCGGCACCCTTGAATTCTCCGGAACGGCAGGCGAGACCCAAACGGTGACGGTCGATATCGTCGGTGACAGGGACTTCGAACCGGATGAGACCTTGGTCGTCGAATTGGGGAACATCCAATCGGCTGGCGGAAATGTCGTTTTGGATTCGCAACATGCGGTGCGGAAATCTCTGAGTTCCTTGGGTACGTCAGGGATCACTCAAGACGTCAAGGTGGTCGGCACGAAGGCCTACCTGGCGGACGGCAACGGTGGACTGCGTGTGTTGGATCTTGCCGATTCGTCCAACATTCTTGAACTCGGATCGTTCGATACGCCCGGAAGTGCACTTGGTGTTCATGTTGTGGGGGCGGTGGCCTACATCGCGGACAGCAATGAGGGCCTGCGGGTACTCGATGTCAGCGATCCGGCGGACATTCAGGATCTTGGTGCTTTCGACCTACCTGGAAAGGCGGTTGGCGTTCAGGTCGTCGGAACAACGGCTTATGTGGCAGGATCGGATTCCGGCCTGCGAGTGCTGGATGTCAGTGATGCCGGCGGTATCGTGGAACTGGGTTCATTCAACACGCCTGGTATCGCAGTGAATGTGGACATCGTCCTCACGACCGCTTACGTCGCGGACGGAGATGCGGGATTGCGAATCCTGGACGTCTCCGATCCCGCGAATATTCGAGAAGTGGGGTCCTTGGATACATCCGGGACGGTCAACGACGTTGACATTGAAGGAGGCATGGCGTATGTCGCTGATGGTGCGGCTGGTTTGCGCGTGCTGGACATTCGAAATCCTGGTGAAGTCACTGAGATCGGGTCGTTCGATACGCCCGGAGCTGCCCAAGATGTACAAATAGTCGGGTCAACCGCCTACGTAGCCGATGGTAATGGCGGGCTGCTGGTACTCGACGTAAGTGACCCTCGAAACATCGTTGAACTGACTAGCTTCGACGCCCTTAACTCAGCACTCAGCCTCCAAGTGCGCGATTCCGCGGTCTTCATCGCCGATGGTGCCGATGGATTCAAAGCGGTGAGTTTAGCTCAGGTGTTGCCGGCAGTGGGTACGATCCTCAACGACGATACC
>JAJDEH010000182.1 GCA_029259935.1 Planctomycetota bacterium | reverse complement strand
CGTCTAGTTCTTTAGCGACTGGACGCAGCCACCCGTGTGGGGAACGGCAACCGATCTCGGCGGGAAATACTCGGCGACAACTTTCAGCATCGTCAACGCGGCCGGCAGCTTTGGCGGCGTGGTCACGCCGTTGATTGCGGGATTCCTGTTGGACTACTACAGTACAACGCAACTGATCGCCGGCGTGCCGAAAATCGTGACGAATTATGCGCCCATGTTTATTCTTGTCGCTAGCATGTACCTCTTGTGCGCCGTCCTGTGGCTGTTCATTGACTGTACCAGATCGCTGGAACGCGACGCCCATCCAGTCCAAGGCGACGATACCGGCAAGGATGATCTTGGCGAAAAGGACCAGAGCTAACCGATCGAAACACCACCTGGCTAAGCCGCGGCATGCGACTTGGACCCGCGCTAAATCCCGCGACATGCAGCGATTTGGGTAATCGCGACAAGATGGAGCGGAATTGACCGACGCGGGCGACCTGAGTATTTTGTGAGCTTCCGTATCCTCCTGGACCACCGCGAGCAAATATCACGTGAAATACGCCTCCGTCGGCCCGATCGCCGTCCACTTGCCCGAAACGGTGGAGACCAACGAACAACTCCAATCCGAGTTTCCAGCCTGGGATTTGAAACTGATTTACGAAAAAACCGGCATCGCCCAGCGCCACATTGCTCGCCCCGGCGAATGCGCTTCCGATCTTGGCGTGGCGGCCGCGAAGAAGTTGTTTCAAGAAAACGACATCGATCCTCAAAGTATCGATTTCGTTTTTTTGTGTACGCAAACTCCCGATTACCCCTTGCCGACAACCGCTTGCTTGATGCAAGACCGGCTCGGATTGCGCACCTCGGCGGGAGCCATGGACTTCAATTTGGGCTGCTCGGGATTTGTCTATGGCCTGTCTCTTGCGGACGGCTTGATTCGCACAGGGGCTGTTCGGCGGGTTCTCCTGATCACGGCCGAAACCTACTCGAAGTTCATTCATCCATCCGATCGGAGCTTGCGTACGATCTTTGGCGATGGAGCCGCCGCGACGCTGGTCGAGCCACATGACGAACCGACGCTGTCCGGTTATCAGTTCGGCACCGACGGCAGTGGAGCGGACACCTTGCTGGTCGCCCAAGGAGGCGCGCGACCGGCAAAAGATGCCCTTCAGCCAAGACACCGCAAGCGGTGGCCCAGCGAACTGTACATGGACGGTCCGAGCTTGATCAATTTCACCGTCGGCGCGATACCCTCGCTTGTCGATCAAGTTCTCGAGAGCGCGGAAATCACCCGTGACGAAGTGGATCTCTTTTTGATGCATCAGGCCACGTACAAGTTGCTGAGCCAACTGCAACAGCGGTTGAAGCTGTCCGACGAGCAGATGCCGATGGTACTCAAGGACTACGGCAACACGGTTTCGGCGACCATCCCGATTTTGATCAATGATTTACGCCGCGACGGCCGTCTCCAACCGGGGATGCAGAACATGCTGGTCGGGTTCGGCGTCGGTTGGTCATGGGCCGGCTGTATTTGGAAAGAGACTTGGCCCGCAACTTGAGAAACTCTATCTCAAGCACTGTCGCGCATCGAGATTTAAAAAACAGAGGAACCGCGGTATCCGCCGAGATTCGGATCAAATCGACGGTTCGAGGGGTCAAATAGATTGATGGTCAGAGATTTGGTTATCGGCGAGCCCACCGCGGATTCCCGGCGCAGTCAGAAATTGAAACTGTTTTTGCGTTTCGTGCGTCCCAGTAGAATGTTGAGAACCTGCGACGCCAAAAGGAGGCAAAAATGAGTTGCTTGATACTGACTGAATCCATGGAAACTCCGGCCGTGCAAATTCGCCGCGGTGCCGCGATTCCTCGATGGTCCATGGCGGCCATGTGTTGCTTCGCTCTTCTGATGGCAATACCCAATCCACGGGCGGTTGTTGCCGCGGACGAAGAGGCGGACACCAAATTTGAATTGAAGCCGGCGCGGTCGGTGTTTGATATGCGGGATCTTCGCGCGTTCATATCTCAAGACCTGAGCCGGACCTATTCCCGAGGGAGTTTGGCAAATTGGGGGATCGAGACGAGAAAAGTGCACGGCCGGGTCATCGATCATGAGGGTAAGCCTGTAGTCGGCGCTCAGGTGGCCATCGCGGAACCGATTGGGTATTCGGGTAACTGCTATGACGAGAATTTTGACACAACCGACGAGTTAGGGCGATTTGTTCTCGAAGGACACATACGCAGGAATCGGTTGGCAATCCGCCGTGGGCCTGGGCAGATTTGGCGAGCCGAGCTTAAACCGGATCAGCGGTCGGTCGAGGTGACTTGGCCACAACCTGCCAAGCTCACGCTCGCGGTCGACCCCAAGCTGTGTCAGCCCAAAAGCCAGCTAAGCATCAGCACGGCCCAGTATTGGGCTGGCATGTCGACAATGAATTACTCGGCCCAGCTTGACGGCGAGTACCGTGCGGCGGTCCAAGACGTCATGCCGGGCGACTATGTTGTTTCCACGAAAAAGATGATTTCGATCGGAGGCAAGGAGAAGTCGCGGTATGTTGAGATCGGACGTTTTTCAGTCAACGCGGGCGAGTCGAAGGTGGTCCGCTGCGAACCGGTCGGGCAGGCCATGATCCAAGGCAAACTGAAGGGCGCGTTGTATGTCACCATCGATCGCCAAAAGAACACCTACCACGATGTGGCGCGGACGGTGGACATCGTTGCCCTGCGGGAAGACGGTGGATTTCAGGTAGGACCACTATCAGCGGGCCGTTATGTCTTACGCTTTTTCGGCGCGAGCGGACCGGAAATCCGCGGCGGGCGGTTCGGCGGGCCGGCCGGCGATCAACTGGCGCGAAAGCAGCGCATTGCCATCCACAAGACCGACATGCAAGTTGAACTGAATTTGTCGACGGCTCCCAAGGGAGTCGTGGCATTTGTTCACCAGACGCTCGATTCAGAGCGGTCGCGAGGTGCCAGTTGGTCGCATGCCGACGTGCAGGCCGCCCAGCTAAGTCTCCACGTGGACCGCGCTGGGGTCGTCAAGGAACTGCTGCGGGCGTTGGACGATCCGAATTCACCGCAACCATGGCAACACGTTATCCTGCAAGCCTTGGGTTCGATGACCGAAACGCCCGGAGTTCTGGACGGGCTCTTGGCATCGATCGAGAAGCCACGCACGGCCATGGAATCCGCCTTGGCACAAGGGAGCCGTCGTCGCCGCTGGTTAAGCCCCGCCATCATCCGTACACTCCAAGATTCCAAGGTCTCATTGGGAAAAATAGTAGATGGCATTTTCCAACACCGTAAGAGTGACGACCTGATTCTACGCAGCGCGACATTCGGCGCGCTGGGACGCCTTGCCGCGGCCCACCCCGACTTGCACGCCAAGGTCGTTCCCTACTTGATAGAAGCTCTTAGCGACGCCGACGATGGAACACGTGGAGATGCCGCCGCCACACTGGGCCGGATCAACGCCAAACAGGCGGTGAAAAAATTGTACGATTTGCGCGAAGATCCCAGCGGCAAGGTCGCCGTCTGGTCGGCGTGGGCAATTTGGAAGGTCACGGGAGCCCGCGAGCAAGCCGAAGCGGCAATGATCACCCGATTGCGCGGCGACAAATTTGGCGGCAAGTGGGAAGCCGTGTACTTGCTGTCCGAGTTCGAAGAGCCAGCCAAAGAAACGATTGCCGCATTGGTCGAACTGACAAAGTACGACGGCAAGGCACCATTCACGGGCGACGAATACGAAAGGAATCGTCTCAAGAATCAGGCGAAGCGCACGCTGAAAGCAATCGCACCCAATGCACTGCCGAACGAGTAATCACTCGAGCCGCGCCGTGAATGACCTCGCGGTCAAATTAGGACGACGTTGGTTTCGCGCGGCCTGACTGCATTCGTCGCCTGCGATAGCCGTATCCCACGCAACCCACGGCCAACAGCGACCAGATGACAATGCTGGTCGGCTCGGGCGTGTGTGTTGTTTGCGACGCGGGATTTGCGGACGAGATCGTGGCCGACAGCAGGGTAGAGTCATGATAGAAGGTATGGTAGGCGTCGACGACAAAGTTAACTCGATCACCGATGCCCACGCTGATGTTGTTGAGCGAAAGAATCCCCGTACCCGCGCCGCCGTTTTGGATCATGCCTGAAGCCAGCGTATTGCTCCCGTCGTTCAGTTCGACGAACCATGCAACGCCATCTCCACCCGCGGGATCGGCGTCATCGAAACTGAAATCGATATCCACAATGGCGTCGGACTGGCTAAGCCAACTGACAACCACTAGCCCGCAATCCGCCGGGTGGACTAGCATGGTTCCGTCCGGCCAGAAAACGCCGCCGTTGGGAAAGATGCCCGTTTGGTCAAATCCGGTGGAATTCACGCCCACCGAAGGAGCTACCCAAAAACCGGCATCCCATGCTCCGGGAACGGGCCCTGGACTGAATCCGGGAGGTGAGCTGTTGGACGCATTGAACTGCGAAAGCAATGGATAGTTTCCATTGCGCGTACCATTGGTCTTGTATCGATAGGACCACGAATCCGTCGACGTATTGGATGTCGTCGAAAAATCATTGACTGCCGAGAAGACGGGATCCGCGAGCAGCGGCGCGCCGATTCCCATCAAAGCAACGAAACACAACACGGCCGCAACGTTTGGTCGAAAGATGTTCACCACGCGTCCAGTCTTCTGTTTTGGGAGAGGGATCTGTTTGGCGCCCGCGGCGAATGCCGAATGGGACCCTCACGGCGCAACTAGCCGGTGAAACAATGCAAACGGTGTACCTTGGGCGGTAAACTTTCGCTTAACCGAAGGCCCGTCGGGCTGTACAGTCATTAGGATGCAATCCCGCTTCATCGTTGACCGGCCGTGCGCAATCCGATCACAATGCGGTCAAACGACTTGCGGCAAAAACATCGGTCAGCGACCAAGACACGATTCATTTCCGACCGCATTGGGCACCTGTAAAGGATTCTTGACAAATTAGCGCTAGAGTAGGCAAACACCTTACACTGCGTAATCTAGTAGAGGTCCGTCCACCCACTATCATTCAGTGACCGCGAGAAGATTGGTGGGGCTGTCGTGCGCGGCGGCCAATTCTAAAATCAATCCATGACAAGTTGCGGTCTTCTCTTGGACTTTTGTCATGATCGGCGGCTTCGGAGACCGTCGCGCAGGTTGAGGTAGATTACGCGTAGCTTGGCAACTCATGACACAACTTACTTTGGACGCCGCCCCCCGGAGGGATCAGTACGACGCCGTGGTGGTAGGCAGCGGACCGAACGGGCTCGCGGCAGCAATTACCATCGCCCGGGAAGGGCGCAGTGTGCTGGTGATGGAATCGGCACCCACGGTCGGCGGTGGAATGCGTTCGTCCGAACTCACGTTGCCAGGCTTTGTTCACGATGTCTGTTCGGCCATTCATGCTTTGGCCGTGGTCTCTCCGTTCTTCGACGATGTGCCGCTAGAAGATCATGGGCTGGAGTGGATTTATCCACCCGCGGCCGTCGCCCATCCATTGCCCAATGGTGAGGCCGCGATCGGCTGGCGATCGGTCGAGAAAACGGCCGAGGGGCTGGGAGCGGATCGCGCTGCCTACCTCCGACTGTTCGGACCCTTGTCGGCAAATGGCGAAAAAATTCTCGCCCATGTGTTGGGGCCGTTTCGTCCGCCCCGGCATCCGTGGGTGATGAGCCGCTTTGGTTGGTCAGCCGTTCGTTCGGCGGTGGGCTTGGCCAGCAGTCATTTCCAGACGGAACTTGCCCGCGGGTTGTTTGCCGGGCACGCCGCGCATTCGGTGATGCCGCTGGAAAACAAACTCACGGCGGCCGTCGGACTGATGCTGGGAATCACCATGCATGTCGGCGGTTGGCCGGTGGCTCGAGGCGGGTCTCAGCAAATCGCCGATGCAATGGTCCGCTATCTTCAGTCGCTTGGTGGTGAAGTGGTAGTGAACTGCGAGGTTACCAGCCTTGGCGAGTTGCCATCTTGTTCGGCGATACTGCTGGATGTCGCCCCGCAACACTTGGGTCGCATCGCCGGCGACGAACTGCCGGCCGGATTTCGTCGTAAGCTCGATCGGTATCGGTTCGGTCCCGGCGCGTTTAAATTGGATTGGGCGCTAAGCGATCCGATTCCTTGGAACAACGATCATTGCGGTCAGGCGGCGACCGTGCATGTGGGCGGCACCTTGGACGAAGTTGCCGCCGCCGAACGGGCTCCCTGGCAAGGCACACATGCCGAGAGTCCCTTTGTCCTGGTCGCCCAGCAAAGCCTGTTCGACTCCCAGCGGGCACCGTCCGGCCAGCACACGGGATGGGGATATTGCCATGTTCCCAACGGTTCCGACTTGGACATGACCGAGCAAATCGAGGCCCAAATCGAACGCTTCGCCACCGGCTTTCGAGATTGTATTTTGAAGCGTCATGTGACATCGCCGGCTGACTTTCAGTCTTATAACGCCAATTACGTTGGGGGGGATATTACGGGCGGCGTGATGGACATTCGACAGCTTTTCACCCGTCCAACGGCTCGAATTGTTCCCTATTCAACTCCCAATCGCCGTATTTTCATTTGCTCGGCGTCCACGCCGCCGGGTGCCGGGGTCCATGGAATGTGTGGTTATTTCGCCGCCCGAGCCGCCCTGCGCGGACCGCTACGAGCCTGAGACGCCACGAATGCTGGCATCGCCAATTCGCCCAATCGTTAGGCGACTAGTAGAATTGAGCCAACGGCCGATGATGGAGACGAGTCGACTCCGTGTCACCGGTCGCCGTTTTTGGAACACGATGGATGAAAATTGAATTCAAATGCGACCATTGCGGCCAACGGTACAAGGTCAGCGACGAGAAAGCGGGGCGTCGCATTCGTTGCCGAACCTGCCGTGAAGTGTTTCGCATTCCGTCGATCTTTGACGAAGAATTTCCGCTGGAAAAAACAGCCGGGGGCAGTGTCGTTCATCGTTACGAACAACGAATCCGTGATCCGGAACAACCCGACGACGACCAACGAAACAGCCAACTGATTCACAACCACGTTCAGCAACACTTGGGCCCCATTCAACAAGTCTTTCAGGAAATTGTCGCCGACAAAGTTCGGGTCGACGTCGATTGGGTTCCGCCGTGCGACGAGCGGCCGTTTCACACCCTTGTCACGAACGGCATGAGCGACCGGCCCATGAAGACACCGCCCGAAATGGAACAATATCGGTTCGCCGAGTTGACCATTGCCCTACCCCCGGATTGGCCGGTATCCAAGGATGCATTTGAGGACGAGTGCAACTATTGGCCGGTCCGCTGGCTAAAACGTCTGGCCCGGTTTCCACACGAATACGACACCTGGATCTTCCACAGTCACACGTTTCCGCATGGCGATCCGCCCAAACCCTTCGCCGAGAACACCGAGTTTTGTGGTTGGGCCTTGTTGCCACCGGTACTCGTCTCGAAAGAGTTTCGCACCTTTAAGGTCAGTCCCGAGAAGACGATTTTCTTTCTGGCGATTTATCCGTTGTATGCCGAGGAAATGAAGCTGAAGCTCGAAAAGGGGATCGACGCCCTGATTGACTGTTTTGAAAAGCACGACATTTGCGAAGTCGTCGATCTCGATCGGCCCAGTTGTTGCTCCGATTGCGAGTAACGACCGCCGCGGCCCGCTTGCAACGACTCCTTTCGCCGAATTTGCCGAATGGTACGATGTCGATCAACTGAGAATCCGGCTCCCCGATTTTTTGATGGTGTCAACCGCGCTTCGCGCCGCAGCGTGACAATTACCCTGCCGGTTGCCGGCGAATTAAGGCCGCATGTCTGATTGTTTGATTGTTGGCGGTGGCGTGATTGGGCTCTCCCTGGCCTGGGAGTTGTCGGGGCATGGCATGTCGGTGCAGGTAATCGACCAGGGCGAGATGGGTAAAGAAGCGTCCTGGGCGGGCGCGGGGATCCTGCCACCCGCCAAAGCCAACGAGCGATCTCATTCCATTGATCAGCTTCGGGCGCTCAGTCACCGTTTGCATCCTGAGTGGGCACGACGATTGGTCGACGAGAGCGGAATCGACACCGGTTTTCGACGTTGCGGCGGTCTCTACTTGGCGCGTAGTGCCGGCGAAGCGGCGGCGCTGAGCGGTTGGAAGGGGATGCTGGATGAAGAAGGGATCGCCGTGCAAAGGCTCGCTCCCGATGCGCTTGTGGTCAAAGAGCCGTCGTTGGCTCATCTGGTCGATTCAGGAAGTCTCAAGTCGGCGTATTGGCTGCCCGATGAGGCCCAGTTGCGAAACCCGCGCCATTTGCAGGCGCTGCGCGAGGGTTGTCGTCGCCGAGGCGTGCGGTTCAGCGAGAATGTCGAACTCGTCGAACTTGATCTTCAAGATGGCCGAGCGCGCCGGGCCGTTACGACCACCGGCATCATCGAAGCGGACCGCTATTGCATTTGCTCGGGTGCATGGACGCATCTGTTATTGAAGAGACTTGGCAACGCCAATGGCATCATTCCTATTCGCGGCCAAATGGTACTCTACCGCTGCCCCGAACCGCCGCTGAGTTCGGTCGTCAACGAAGGACCCCGGTATCTGGTTCCGCGCGAGGACGGCTGGGTGCTTGTTGGATCGAGCGAGGAGGAGGTTGGCTTTGACACCAGGACAACGGACGATTGCCAACAGGAGTTGAGGAAGCTCGCTCGCGAAATCTTGCCCCAGCTAACGGACGATCGAATTGAAAAAAGCTGGGCGGGATTGCGGCCTGGATCGTTCGACGGATTTCCGTATATGGGCGCGGTCCCCGAGCATCACAATGTGTTCGTCGCGGCGGGCCATTTTCGTAGCGGCTTGACGCTGTCGCCCGGAACGGCGGTCGTCATGAGCCAACTCATCCGTGGCGAGCAGCCAGAGATTGATTTGTCACCGTTCCGCGTTGGGCGCGGCTAGCGCCCGATGTAATCCGATGTAAAAGCAGCCGCGTTACCATTTCCAATTCTCGCGCAGTTCTTCATTGACCACGGCACCCGCGGGCCACTGGCCCTGATAAAGCTTGGCGATGCAATCGGCCGCTTCGGTTCCCATGTCGACAATGGAGGATTCATCGATACCGCCCAGGTGAGGGCAGAACAACACGTTGTCCAGCTTAAATAGCGGGTTGTCGGCATGGGTTGGCTCGACCTCGAACACGTCCAATCCCGCAGCGGCAATCTCGCCTGCCTTCAACGCCTCGACCAAGTCGGCCTCGTGGATGATCGGACCCCGCGCGGTATTGAACAACATGCTGCTGGGCTTCATTTTGGCGAACGCTTCCTTGTTGAATAGGTGCGTCGTTTCCTCATTCAGCGGACAGTGAATCGAAATAAAATCGCTTTCCGAAAGCAACGTCTCAAAATCCACTAAGCGAATCTCATGTCGACGGACGAATTCTTCATGCGGAAAACTCTCGGTGGCAATCACGTTCATACCGAGCGCCTGACAGCGGATCGCCATGCTGCGCCCGATTCGCCCGAGCCCCAAGATCCCCATCGTCCGTTTGCGCAGCGGCAACACGGGCACGCGATGCCAACCGCCTTCGCGAACGGTTTGATGATTGCTGATCAGCCGTTTCGTGAGTCCAAACAGCAGCGACAGCGCCAGTTCCGCAACCGCTTCATGATTGGCCGTCGGCGTCACGGTAACCGCCACGCGGTGTTTGCTCGCGGCCGTCACGTCGACCTGATCGTAACCGACGCCCGCCCGCGCGATGACTCGTAACTGGGGCAGCGACGAAATTACTTTTTCCGAATAGTGAGCCACGGTGGCGATCACCGCACTGACGCCTTGCAGTTCGTCGATCAGTTCTTCCTCGGTCCCCGTGCCTCGCGAGAGCAGCGGGTTCTTAGGATATCTCACCTCGAACCCCGCGCCTTTCAGCAAGTCGACCATCGGCCACGGTTTGTCAATCATCACTTCGGGGTTAATTTGCACGATCGGCATCGCAGGCTCCCTATCTATCACGGTCACAATATTGGCAAGCTGGCCATCGTAACTTGCCAACCTGTTTCCAACTAGCGGAGCAGTCGATGGCGTGTGCCCCTTTGTTACCCGCAGGCTTTCAAACCTTCCGGATCGCGGCCCTAGTCGGCTGACGTCCGAAGGTGTTTCTCAAAAAAGCTCAAAATGACTTGGCGGACTTCCTCGGTCTGGAACTGTTTGCCACCGTGGCCAGCTCCTTCGACAACGTGCAATACCGAAGATCCGCCCGCGGCCGTGAGCTTGTCGTGCAACCGTTGGCTTTGCTCCAATGGCACGCCGGGGTCCTTGTCGCCATGCATGATAAGAAACGGCGGGTCGTCCTTGGATACCTGATAAAACGCGCTGGCCTGCTTTGCCAAGCCAGGCCGGTCCCGCACGGTCACGCCCAGCAACTTCGCGCCATTGGACTTGGCCACTTCTTCCGCCGATCTCTTCGCGGACACGACGTTGGGTGGCATCGTCAGCAGATCTGTCGGTCCGTACCAATCGCAGACCGCCTGCACGCGGCTAGAGACTGTCTCTTGTTTGGGTGCGTCGAGCGTACCAAGCAACGCCACCAGATGACCGCCGGCCGAACCGCCCCACGCCGCGATATGGCCGCCGTCAAGTCCGTACTTGTCAGCATGGGAGCGAAGCCACCGCACCGCCGCGCGGCAGTCGTCGATTTGAGCCGGCCACCGCGCCACGTCGGTCAACCGGTAGTTGATGCTGGCGACAGCATAGCCGTGTTCGACCAGCCAAGTCGCCGGGCAACGATCCTTGCTGCCGTTCTTCCAGCCGCCGCCGTGAACCCACATGACGACCGGCAAACGCGCCGCCGCATTCTTCGGTCGGTAAAGATCGAGCAGCAACGGCGTGTCGCCCGCCCGCCCGTACTCGAGGTTTTTTTCAACGACCGCGTTAGCGGGCAGCGGCCGCTTGTTCTTTGGTTTTGCCCTTCCAGCTTTCGTCGGTGAAGCACCGGCCTTTGCTCGCTGGATGGCAAAGTCGACGAGACTTTGACAGTGAAAAAACCCTTCCCAGTAATTATGCCCTTGTCCCTCGGCAACAATCAGCGTGACCGCATCGCCGGCACCCGCCTGCTTGTAACGCTCGGCGAGCGTCGACGAATTCTCTTTCAGCGGCACGACCCGGTCGCTGTCGCCATGAATAATGCAGACCGGCACCTTGGCGCTCGCCAGCACGCCAATCCGTTCGATAGGATTGTGCTTCATCAAGCTGGCTTCCAACTCTTCCTTGGTCATTCCATAAGCCGGCGCGGCCTTGGCCAAACCTGGATACGTCCGCAGATCGAAAACCGGATAGATTCCCGCAATGCCGGCCACCTTCTTAGGATTGGCGATGGCCCAACTGCTCACCCAAAGCCCACCCCGGCTGCGCCCCAGCAGGCATGTCTTGGAAGCAAAGCCTCGCTTCCCGGTCAGATGCGTGTAGAGCGCCGTCATTAACTGCTGCCCGCGCGGACTGCCATAGGCTTCCCCGGCATCGATCCCCGCCACCGCAACGCCCGCCGCCAGAAACTGTTCGTGCATCCACTTCTCGTGCCGGTCGGGACAAGACGCCAAAGTCGGCGCATACATGATCCAAGGTTGCGGCCGTTGCCGTTTCTCTTCCGGCGGCAGAAAAATAAACGACGGCCGCCCCTCAATCAGAAACGACTCGCCCGGCAAGATCAGATTCTTAACGGGCCGCGCCGCCGGAGTGTCTTCCGCGCCGAGTCGAGCCACCAACAACGAAAACACAACGAGAGTGCAAGGCACATGGAAGATAATTCTAGACATTCGGATGAGATCCTCACGGCATGAAAAAGTAAATCGCGGGCAGTAGCATTTTGGACGGTGTCTTCTCGGGTGATGCCATGGCGAGTGTCCACGGAACCAATCAAAGCGGGGCAGTCGCGACTCTGTAACAGACGTTTGCTCGCAAAAGCGTATTAGAATCATACACAACGTAAAACTGGGCGATATGGAAAAGCCAATTTCGTTCTTCATGGTACTGCCCTAACAGAAAATGTCGCAACGAGTTCGCAGCAACGGCGCACCGGTCTCCCCCCCGCTGCAACATTGCGAACAATTTTTTGCGGTCTTGCAATCATCCCAATCGGCAGGCCGGTGACGGCGGAATCGTTCATTCTCGTCACCTACCGGGACGAAATCATTCCGCCCTCAAACATTCCGGCAACTCTGCCCGAACGCCACGCGCCTGCCAACGCTTCCTTCATTTTATCCGGCGCGGCCAGTTGCTTCCACTATTACTTTCGCTTCGTGGCCAGTCAAAGCGTGTCACCTTTAGGCTCGCCAGGATTTCCAGCCTTCCAATTCTGCCGTTGCAGTCGGAGTAGAATAATCGTAGCCCGCTCACTCTTTTCATTTCGCGCCATCTTACCCACCAATCGTGGCGTTCCTCCTTCTTGCCCTCAGGCGCTTGCCTCCCAAGGACCGCAATATTCGCGTTTCGCTTGCCAGGCCGTTTGCCGACAAACTCGGACAACGCTGGCAGTCGAGCGCGATTCTTCCCTTGCTGATCTGAATGCGAAACGAAATAATTTTCGCGGCGCGATTTGCCTGAAAGTTCTCCAAACGGGGGTCTCTCGGAAGCTCTGCAGGGCAATGTATTGATCGGTGGGCGATGCGGTCCATCCGACGACACCGAATATGGGGCAAGGAGCGTGCCAAGCCGTTGAAGACGCGGTGACGCTCGATCATTCGTTGCAAGCCACCGACGATGTGGTCCAAAGTTTGAGAAGGTGTTGCTTCACGAACTACCTGAGTGCGGTCGCGCGGAGTTGAAGGAGACCGATGCTTTGCGGCAATTCCAGCTTGCTAATCGGGCGGTGGGATCACCATCTGCTGGAGGCGTTTGGGGAGTACCTTTCGCGCAGTTGCCGACGGTTGGTACGCCACACTTGTGTTGGGAAGACCGTCTTGAAAGGCGCGAAATCCCACGACGCTAATCCCCGTCTCGCGCAATTCGAGCCGTTTCAGTTTGGGAAAGCTCTTCTGCAAAATGGGCACCGACTCATCAGTCAGCAAAGTGCGACTTAGATCGAGATACTCAAGTTCCTCAAAGTGGCTCAATTGACTCAAGCCGTCATCGGTGAGCCGACTGTCGGGAAGCGCCAGCCTCTTCAGACCGTCCAGATTGCTGATCTTGGCGACCGATTCGTCCGTTAGAGAGAGGTTACGTAGGGAAAGAACCTGCAGTTGTGACTGCCTGCCGATCGCGGATAATTCACGGTCGCTCAGAGTAGCTTCATGGCCGTTGATACCGACCAGCGTGAGGCTTTGAAAGTACTCCGGCCCCAACACGCCATGCAGCCACTTTGGTCCCGGCGGTCGATCCTCGAAGACCGGCATCGGAAGGCCCGCCGCCCGCGCCTCGTCGCGAAGTTTGTTCCGCCGCATCTCTTCCTTGCCATCCGGCTCCCAGTCGTAGCGGACGACACCTTCCAGGCGGAGAACGGTATCGATGACAAGTCTTTGGTCGCGCGCCCGATTCGTCCGTAAGCCCACCCAAATGGCCAGCACGGTGATAACCAAGAACAACGCGCCGAGACTGAATCGCGGGCGTCTTCGTCTTTTACGACCAGCGGATTCGTTTGTGTCCATGCTCGCAACTGCAGGTGATATGTCTCAAAGCGGAAGCGGATCAATTCCAACTTAACGCACTGTTCACGACATCGGTCGTCGCTTGGTTGTGATCTGCGCTGTTGCAACAACCACCGCAACCACAACAGGTTCACCCCGACGTGTCGGACTACCGGAGGAGAACTCTCCACAAAAGGGTCCGAAGTGGGAAAGTTCGTCCTAGGCTGAATCTTCATCTTCCAGCATTCTCTTAATCAAAGCAATCTGCCCCAGGTGATAGTGGCCATGCTCAATGGGTCCGTGAAGACATCTATAGTAGTTTCCGTATTCTTTCTTCACGAAGCATTCCCAAAGGTGACTTTCGGGCAATTGCTCAATTAAGTTCGCCAAGTTTTTCGCGTCAGCCCAAGTCTTATCCAACAGTTTTTCCCAATCTTCCTGAGACTGGATTGGCGGCTGGTCAAAACTGTATTTCTCCTTGGCATCCATTGGTCCACCCTGTAATACGCGTAAAGTCGCACCTACAAAGTAATTCGTAATTCATGTGATAAACGAGGGCCGCAATGGTATGAAAAGAAAGGACTTGGGTTGTAGCCAGTTGCCAAGTTACGTCCGCCAACGTGTCTTTCAAATTTGAAGACGTCCAGTTTCCACCAACATGAAGTTCTCTCAAGTGCGTTGCAATTTGCTGAGTCGTTCTTGTCTGCTGCTCAGTCAATTTCGTTGCTCCCTCTGTTCTCTAAACACGAGTTGGCAAAACGCCAACGCGCACGATGTGCGTTGGCTCTTGCGTTGTCAACTGCTTCGAGACGTCGGGGGCTTTCAACTCAGCCCAACCTGCGTTCCGCATTGTTTCGCGGCGCGGCGTCTATCGAAATGCGCTCATTTTGCTGGCGACGTTTTCTGGCCGCGAGCCAAACGCGAGTTTCCGCAGTGAGACCGCGCTCGACACGCTTGCAGATTTCCTTTCGACCGAATTCCCGCGGATAGCGGTCGTTTTTGGGAATTCCAATTTTTTTGATTAATCAAAAAAATTACTGCGTGGCCGTTGACTCGACCATGTATTTTGATTAAACAAATCATTAAGTTTGTTTGATAAAGAAATTTAATTTGATTAGTCAAAACCCTGGATTTGGTGAGACTGATTCGTACGCAAGGAGGGTGGCCGGATGGGAATATTGATCGACGGGAGTAGGAAACGCCGGGGGGTTTCTTCGGGGTTCACGGTGATCGAATTGTTGGTGGTGATCGCCATTATTGGAATTCTGATGGCGTTAGTACTCCCCGCGGTCCAAGCGGCGCGCGAGACGGCTCGACGGACACACTGCCAAAACAACCTCAAGCAGTTGGGACTCGCGCTACACAATCACCATGAGACAATGGGTGAGTTTCCATCGGGCGTGATCCGCAAGAAGTGGGACCAGGAACCTACGTGGTCCGAGGGGCATTGGGCCTGGGGCGTGTTCGCCAATCTGCTGCCGTACGTCGAGCAGAACAACCTGCACGACACATTGCAACTGGACAAGCCCCTACTCGGAGCTCCACCGACGTTTGCGATCCTCGATGAGCATCGCGATCTGGTCGACGAGCCGGTCGGTCTTTTTCTGTGTCCCAGCGATTTCAGGACCGTGCTGGACCCTCGTTATCAGCCCTTGAACTACGTCGCCTGCCTGGGAAGTGGCGTCAAGACTTCAAGAATGCCTGCGGGGACCGACCGGGATTCCGATGGAATTTTCTTCGCGAACTCTCGCATGAAGCCCCGTGACGTCACGGATGGGCTTTCCAATACGATTGCGTTTTCCGAAACCACGCTCGGCCCTGGAAATCCCGGACACGATGGATTCGTCATTTCCACGCCACCCGCCGATCCAGAAGACGTATGGGCAGCGCTGCTTCCGTGGGAGACGTCGACGCTATCCGATTCCGCCTGCGCGGAGGCAACGTCGTACGGTGTTACGCGAGGCAGCAATTGGGCATCCGCCAGTCACCTCAGTGGGTTTTTCAACGCGTACTTACGCCCAAACAGTTCTCGACCCGACTGCATCATTCATTTCAGTTTTTCGCCAGGATGGGTCGCCGCCCGGAGCCGTCATACCGGTGGGGTCAACGTTGCGTTGGGCGACGGCAGTGTCCGGCTCGTCAGTCATTCGATCGACCTCCCCGTCTGGCGGGCGCTCAGCACGCGAAACGGTGGCGAAGCCGCCAGCGAGTTTTGAACATGAGCGGCACATCGATCTCCGATCAAGAAAGCGTGGTCCTCGCGAGAACTTCGGAGGACGTTGGCCACATG
>JAJDEH010000181.1 GCA_029259935.1 Planctomycetota bacterium | reverse complement strand
ATCGTCGCGTCTCGCCCGCCGACCTGGGGGTTTTCTTGCACCTTGAAAATTTCGTTTTGGACGCGCTGCTAACAACGACATGGTCAATAATCCCAATCGCTCATTTTTCGGGCTAGATCCGTCATTTCGTTGCGCCGCTTTTCGAACAGTCCGAAGAAGACCAGGATGGCGATTCCCAAGGCGATGCCAAACACCCACCAGGGCCAGATGTGGTTGAATTGCCGATGGGCGTGGGACACCATGGTCACCATGGACAACAGCAGGAACAGCGAACCAAGATACAGATACGCACGGACCTGCATCATGATTCCCAGCATGATTCCGGCTACCGACAACAGCGCGAGCAGCATCGGCGGCCAAAGCTGTTCTCCGAGGCCCTTGATGAAGATCTCGCAGGTCGAACTGATGTAAATGACCGCCATGCACATATAACGCAAACCGGCAAGCTGCGACGCGGTTAGCCGGTGGCGATTCAACTGTCCGGCTACCAACACGGAAATCGCCGGAGGGATGAGCCACAATTGTGGGTGCTTGGCGAATTCGAAGGCCGGGAACTTGTTGTAGAGTAACCACAAGGCCAGATTGCCGAACACGACTGCCGCCGCCCCGCTGAGAAGCGAAGCACGAGTGACGCCGATCATCATGTAGATCCCACCGGCCAGAAGCATCACCAACGACGCATCCGCTTCCGAATCCACGGCCCGAAAGGCCATCGCCACGCTCAACGGCAGAATCGCGGCCGTGTGGAACAGCGGACGTGCCAGCACCAACAGGTCGCGTTTCTGAAGTTGGTTGGCCAAGACCACGCCGCCGAATGACAACACGATGGCAATGTAGGGCCAGTATTTCATGATGCCTGACTGGAAAAGCCAAGGCATTGACAGGAACAGATGAGCGACCAGGCCGCCGGCAATGACTTGCGCTGCATAGACATAGCCCATCCGTCCTTCCAAATCGAGCGACAGGGGATCGTGCCGAGGCAGCACGGCGATCGAAATCAGTCCCGCGATCAATCCCACAACCAATACAGCTACCGCTGCGGCCTCCGCCTCGGACATTCCAGAGCCTGCGCCTGCTTGCAGAGCGATCAAGAGTGCAAAGCAGCCGATACTCGACACGCAGGTCAACACCGTGGCATGGCGAATTGTGGGGATCCAGCGATTCTCGGGATTGATCAAACGGGGCAGCACCGCGCCATAGACGAACATCCCCGCCGCCAGAACGAGAAACGAACGCACGGGCAAACTCAATGCATGTTGCCGAAGGTCCTTGGGCGTAAGGTCCGCCCACGACAACAGCAGACAAGCCAGCGTAAGCGACGCCAGCGTCGCCCACTGCAGCCAGACATGCCGGTTAGCGAAAGCTCCAAATCCATACGCCAGCGGCAGCACCGCCAAGGCGCAAAGATAATGCAGCCACCGCGGTTCAACCGTTACGATTCCCGGCACGGCAATCAGTACCACCAGACCGGCGATCAACAAATGAATGACGGGGATCTGCTGCCGCATGGCGCGGTCGGTCGCCGCCGGGTTGGGAACGCGCATCCGCAGGGCGATCCAGTTGACCAGCAATCGATAACGCCACCAATGCGCCCACATCGCTGTCAAAACGCCCAGTGCCAAGGCCACGAATATCGGCCGCGCCGCACTGCGATGAGCCACCCGCTCAGCCGCCACAACGGCAATCGCCACTGCCACCCCGATGGTCCATAGATACCGCCCGGTCACGCGAAATCGTGCATGGTCGTTCCACACGTTCATCAACAACAGGCAGAACGTGCCTACAATCACTCCGCAGCCCAGTGGCGTGGCTATCGCCGAGCCTTCCAATCCGCTTCTCAGCAGCCATTCAAGAAAAGCCGCGAAAGCCACCCAGATCGCGGCCAACAGCGCTACGGAATTCGGCAATCGAACAAAGCTCGCCAACGGTGGCTTGGGCTTGCCGCGCAGCCACAGGTAACTGCCAAGCCAAATCAAACTGAGCAGCACAAGACTGAGTACCCAAACATGAATCCTGTAGGGCTGGGAGGGAGGCGGTCTGAACCAAGAATGCGGGTCGACGGCCACTAACATGGTCGCGGTAACCAGAACTGCAGCGGACGCGGTTAGCGACGGCCAAGAGCTCTTAAAACGAATCCCGTAGACAACCGTGACGGCCACCAGCACCATCAGCATGCCGAAATACAGCCAAAATCCACTGAGATCCCAGCTCCCACGAACCGCGAACAATCCGCCCAACACTCCGACCAGCAGCATCGGCAGTGAAGTTCGTATCCAATCATTCCAACGATTGCATACCGCCAGCACGCATTGGGTCACCGCCACCGCTACAAACCCGATCACAATGCATCGCAAGGGCCACCAGCTAACCGGGGGGCTGTCGCGATCGACCATGGATGCCGCAATACAGGTGATCGCCATGCCAGACAGCCCGATTAGCCACAAGATTCCATCCTTACGCGTGGATGGCCAGATGACGACCGCCAAAACGGTGATCAGTACAAGCGACACTAGCCCCAGCGGGCGACCCGCTTCGTTAATCCATCCAGCGGATTGTTCGGGATGCCAAAAGAAGCACTGGGCGATCAGGACGCTCAAGCTGCCTACCAAAACGGCATTGATAATTGCATGCAAGTCTAACTGTCGAATCGGCCAGTCCTTGCTGACCGGCGATGAACCAATTCGTGACAAGAAAGCAAACCACACGAAGCCATACAGGGTCATGCCCAGCGATACCGACTGAAGAATCTTGACGAAGCGCTCGGTTGCCAATTCGGGATGCGGCGACAGGAACAACAAGCCAATGGATAGCAGCACGAGGTATTGAAACACCGCCGAACCGGCAACCGCCAGCCAACCGCGGCGCTCGGTAACGGCATAAAACAAGAACGTGGCCACGATGATCCCCACGGGAACGCCGTAGGAAACTTCAGCCGGCAACAGTCGCAGCACTGATCCTTCGATTGGTCCTCCCAGCGCCTTCGGGCTGACCAGCATGGTACGGGCGGTGACCAAAGTCGAAACGAGCAGCACGATGAAGACAACGATCGTCAGCGACAGGTTAATCAAGCCTTGCCATTGATCGTTTGAAAATTCGCCCGATTCTCGTAATCGCAGGCGCTGCCTCATGCCATGCCAGGCCGGGATGAATCGACCACGGCTGCCGATCAACAGCGCCGCGCACGCCCCGCCGATTGGCAACAGCCAGCGCAGGGCCGTTCCCACGCCCCGCGCCGATTCAAACGGCAACGCACTCAACGACCATGCCAAACACCACATCACAATCAATGCACCGGCCCGTTGTGGCGTCGGCTGAATGACCAGCGCAACAATCATCGCCACGGCAACCGCGGCGAGGGCCGCGACGACGAAGGCCGCGTTATCTAGCAGTTGAACATAGGTGTCGGGCCGCGCCGGCAATTCGATGAATATCTGTGCGCCAACGTCGGCCGACAATCCCCAGGCCATCAGCAAGGTAACTAATCCTGTCGATCCGAACAAAACCGCTTGCTCGCACGGACCCGCGTGACGCAGCAACCAATTGCACCAGCGCTGGCCGCGCAACAGTGCGACCGCAATTAACCACACCGCACTCCACGTCGCCAAGCCGATCAGTTGAATCCAAATGTGCCGCGACTCTTGCAGCGACGAATACCAGCCGTAGCGTATTCCGCCTTCTCCGACCGCTGTCATCATCAACAGCGCGGTAGTCGCGGAAAAGATGAACGTGGTCTCGGGTCCCCGAGTCGCGGCGGCCAAGATGAGTGCCGTGACGCATGCGGCCAGTAAGATCAAACTGGCGGCACCGGTAGCTTGCGGAATCAGACACATGCCGGTTACCACCGTGGCAAAAATGGCCACCGTGGCGCAAGCGGAAAATGACTTCTTCGATTCGATGGCCGGTCCGCGCCGATGCAGCCACATCGCGGCCAGGGAACAGCAGAACGCCGTGATAACGGACAGCAGTGCCCATCGGATATCCACGGCGCGGCCGGTGAAAAGTCCGGCAATCCACTGGTTCCAAACCAGCGCGTGCAGCAAGGCCCCGACCAGCAACGCCGTCGCCAAAAACGGTACGCCTTCATGCGACAATCGAGTGGCCGCGACAAAGGCCAGCACCGCGATGACCACCAACAAGATCGTCGCCGTCATCACGTCGAACGGGTTGTTTTTATGGACAAAGCTGGCGGCCAGCGACAGTCCGCATCCCAGCGCGAAGGCGACCGCGACGCTGGCGTAGTCGTACTTCAAGGAACGCGAGTCAGCCGACGGGCCAACCCCCCACCGCTTCATCAGTGCCATGCCGCCAACAATCGCGAAGCCGACGGCGGTCAGGCACAACCCGGCCGCCGCGCTTACCGTGGCGTCATGGAACTGCTGCAAGTCCGTCCACTTGTCAAATTCAAATACATTGAGCAGCAGGTTCAGTACGACCAACGAAGCCGCCCCCAAACATGCCCACACACCCGGCATGATCGTTGGCATTCGTCGATTGATCGCCAGCCCGCACAGCAATACTCCGCTGACGATGCTGCTGGCCAAAAGCATGGTGGGGTTCACCAACGACGAAATGACGGCCGCGGCGGTGAAGCCCAGCCCTACCAGCAGCAGTGCCGTACCGGTGATGCGATGCGTGTTGTTCGCCGCGTCGCTGCTCGTGCCTTGCATCACCGTAGCGCCGATCCAAGCCGTGACGGAGAACACCGCGCAAAAGGCGGGCGACAGCGCGACGATCGCTTCCAAACGGTTGGAGACCCGAAAGAAGACAAGACCAAAAGCGGTTGCCAAGGCAAACGCGCTCAGTCCCAGCAACAGCAGCAGTCGATTGATTCCTGGCTCGGTCCAGCGCGTACGCGTCCACTGGTTGGGAATGCAATAGGCGACCCCGGCCAGAAATGAAGCAACGATCGGAACACCCAGCAATGACAGCCCCCAATTGCTAGTTGGCATTTCGATACGGTTAATGACCAGTTGAGAGACCGAGCAACCCAACACCGCGGCGGCCAAGGGAAGTTGCCCGGCGCGCAACAGATACTTTCCAGACAGCCACGTCAGCGTGACAAACACCGTCACGCCAGTCGTGATCGCAATCCAGTAGATCGGGTCGAACAGTTCGCGGCGATCTTCGCCTTGGCCTGTTAGCACGCAAGCCGCCAAAAAGTTCAGCGGGACCAACAGGAGGCCGATAACCAACACTCCGCGGCTCGTGGTGCGCAGCTTCCAGCGGCGCAACGTGTAAATGCCGGCCGCCTGGATCGCACCGGTCAGCAACATAAACACCAGTGCCGGAAAAAAAGGAATCGTGTCGTGAAGCTGCTCGCGCAAGCTAATGACCAAACCCACCGCGCTGCCGACAATGAGAATTCCGCTGGCCAGTTCGCCCCAGCGAATGTTCTTGTCCTGCATGAAACCGGCCAACACTTCGGACAGCGGCCGGCGCGGCGGCCGTGCCGGTTCGTCGGGAAAGTCCCACGGCGCACGCCCGCGCGTGGCTGTCGGCGCGGGCGCGGCGGCTCTTGGCGGAACGATCTCGGGTTCGACATTCCTGGGTTCCACATTCTCGGGTTCGACGATTTCCGCTTCGACAATGTCCGCTGGGGAAATCTCGCCAGACTTCGGTCCAATGGCGGATGCGGAAGGCGCGGGCGGAGCCAGCGGAGCAGTCGGGGCCGGCAAGGGCGGCTCCGCCGGCACCGTGGGTTGCTCGGCGGGTCGCGACTTCAGCTCGCCGACATAGACAATCTCGTGATCGGGTATACGCTCGGGCAGATTCGTGGCGTACGGATGCTGCTGTTCAATCAAGTCGCGCAGTTCCGAGTATTGTTCGGGCGAGATATCGCCGGTGCGACGCCAACCGTTGAGCATCACGCACGTCGAACGGATGTGCTGGTCGATCGGTGTGTTTTGCCAAGGTTGGGCGTCGTGTGGGGCTGAAACGACCCGTTTACCGACCACGACGACCAATACACAGATTACAATCGCCAACAAGACAAATGAGATGAGCAGGCAGGGTTGGAGAAGGTCGTCCACGAGTAGTTAGCTCTGGCGTATCGGCATGATCGTAAAATCAAAGCTACTGGGAGTATCATAACTCAGACTTTGCCTGTTCGCGCCACTAGCACCCTGGATTTGATGCAACTTGTGAGGCGGCACGAACCCTAGTCACGCGTTGGAGCGGCCAAGACTTGCCCTGCCTGGTCCGTTCAGGCGACAATGTGATTCGACCGACGATGCCGCCGCGAATGTACGCAGGCGGAATTCGTTTGGGAATTACTTCGAGGAGAATCGACTTGATGTTGTTGTCGAAGCAGTTTCGTTCCTTGGGTTCGCCCGGACCTTCAGTCATCCTGGTGGCAATTACGAGCGCGTTTCTCGGTCTGTGCATGGATCGCGCCGCGGTTGCCGAAGAGTCCGCGATCACGCGGCATTGGCTGTGGTCGACCGCGCATGCAGTTCCCTATGAAACGACGAGCGAACAAAGCGGTTATTTTTCGATCATCGAAGGAAACAACGGGCGGATCTACATCGGTACGGCAAAGTACGGAGAGAACGCGTTTTTGGTCGAGTTCGATCCGGCGACGAAACAGATGAAAACCGTGGTCGACGCCCACAAGGAAATTGGCACCACGGTTACCGGATTCGCGGCTCAAGCCAAGATTCACACACGCAACAACGTCGGCCGAAGCGGCAAGATCTACTTTGGCACTAAACAAGGCTATCCCAAAAAAGGCGAAAAGCGAGATGCTTACTTGGGCGGCTATCCCATGGTCTTTGACCCGGCGACCGGCAAGACGCGAGTCTATGAGATTCCGATCAAGCACCAAGGCATTATTAGCGTGACGCCCGACGAAGCGCGCGGCGTGGCCTATGTTTCGACTTGTTCGGACGAGCGGCCGGTCGAGAGCGCCCACTTCATGATTCTCGATCTAGAGACCGGCAAATATCGCGACTTGCTCGACACGCGCCATATGTACGCCTTCATCGTGGTCGATCATGTAGGGCGAGCCTATCACCCGGTACTTGGCGGCGAGATCGCCCGCTACGATCCCCAAACGGACAAGCTCACGCGACTCAAGCAAACTATCGACGGCAAGCCACCAACAGATGACTCGCTGCTGGCTCATCCGAAAAGCCATCCGATCAACTGGGATATGTCGCCGGACCGAAAGACTTTGTACTCGGTGGCGATGAGCGGCAACCAGTTGTTCGCCTACGATTTGTCCGCCAAGGGTGATACGCTCGTTGGACGCAGCTTGGGAAATCTGATTCCGACCGCCGAAAGCACGGACTGCCGGGCGATGTGCGTGGGACCGGATGGAACGGTTTGGGCCGGCGTGGCCGCGAAGTTCGCCGGCCGGGGCCAGTTTTTGCATCTAGTCAGCTATCGGCCCGGAGCGAAGGCACCTACCGATCACGGACCGATCGCCATCGGCAATCCCGACTACACCAAGCGGACCGGCGAGGACGGCAAGGCGCTGCCGTACCATCACGGCATCTATAATTTGAAAGACGGCACGTTGCTGCCGCGATATACGATCATGGGCATTTGTGCCGGAGCAGACGGGACGGTTTATGTCACGACGCTCTATCCATTCACGCTACAAGCGATTCGCTTACCGAAGGTCGCCGGCCTCACGACGGAGTACCGTCACAACTCACATGCCGACGTCATTCTGACGCGTCTATTGGAAACGGACACGCTGGACGGCAAAGGGCAGCCCGCCTCGCTCAAGCTGGCGTCGCTGTTCACCGATCAAGTGCCCAAGAACGATACCAGTCGCCAGTGGAGCAAAAAACATAACATCAGCATTGGGAAAACCATTGCCGGCGCGCTCAGCAACGGGAAGGATCATCTGACGGTGGACGGTGTGTTACTGGTTGCCGAACACGGCAAGTATCCGGAGTCGGAAACCGGGCAATTCGTGTTTCCCAAACGACGCATGTTTGGCGAGATCGCCGCCGAGTTCGAGCGGACCGGACAAGTCGTGCCCGTCTTTTCCGATAAACATCTGGCCGACAATTGGGCGGATGCCAAGTGGATCTATGATACGGCTCAGCGGCTGAAGGTTCCCATGATGGCCGGATCGTCCTTGCCCGTGTTGTGGCGTTATCCGCCGGTCGACACACGACGCGGCGAGAAACTAAAGCAGATCGTTGCCGTTTCGTATCACCGACTCGATGCATACGGATTTCACGCCTTGGAAATGGTCCAGTCGCTGGTCGAGCGGCGGGCTGGCGGCGAAACCGGAGTTGCCCGCGTGCAAACCATCACCGGCGACGCCGTTTGGCAGGCAGCCGAAAAGAGTGTGTACGACCGCAAACTGCTGGACGAGGCGCTGGCACGAGTCACGATTCGGCGCAAAAAGCCAGTTGAAGAGTTGGTCAAGAAACCCATCTTGTGCGTGATCGACTATCGCGATGGCTTGCGCGCGTGCGTCTTCACGCTCAACGGTGCCGTCGGCGAGTGGGCCAGCGCTTGGCAATACGAAGACGGATCAGTTGAATCGACTTTGTTCAGCACGCAGGAAGAACGCCCGTTCCATCATTTCTCGTATTTGCTGATGGGAATCGAACAAATGATGCACACCGGCAAACCAACCTGGCCCGTCGAGCGCACTCTGTTGACCAGCGGCGTGTTGGACGCGGTACACGTCTCGATGCACCAAGACGGCAAAGTCATCGAAACACCCTGGCTCGACATTGCCTACAAAAGCCATTGGAATTGGCAACAACCCCCGCCTCCGCCACCGGGCCGTCCGATTCAAGAGCAATAGGTGCCCGAAACGTGTCCGGATCGTGTCAGGAACCGTTTAATGGTTTCTTTGGCCCGTCTTGAGCGCGGAAACATGGCCGCTTCCAGTGCTGTGCCGATGAGCATGCCAACAGCAGCCCATTTTAGCCTTCCCATGATGAAAATCTACTAAACCATGCGCCCCGTGTGAACAAAACGGTTCCTGCCTCCTTTTCTGCCTCTGCGGCTAAGCGCCAGTGTTTTCCGGCTCTACTTGGAAATGCGCCGTCTAGCCCCGCATCGCGCCAAAGATTCTTCAATTTCCCGCGAAATGCTTTTTTGCCCGCGCACGTGGGAAACGCGGCGGGGTCACGCGTGCAAAGGACGGCCCGTCCATCTATACTCGGTGCCCTCATTTGTAGTCCTACCGCATTCGCCAAAAGGATCGACCTCTGATGCGAACATTCCTACTGGCACTTCTGTTGGCTCTTTTCACTTCTTGCAATAACATTCAACAACCCGACTTAATTTCAGTCGACGAACATGCCAAGCCACCGGACGTATTCATTCTTAACATTAAGCTTGTAGGAAAAGGTGATGACGCTAACGTGGTGTCGTACTCGACTCGTAAGAACAAGCACCTCGAATGGCGCGAAGCGGAGTCCAGGCTAAAGCGGCTGAAAAGTTCTGACTTGGTCATTTTGTCTATCCGTCAATATACGATGAATCGGGCTATGCGAGAAAGAGTTTACGAAGTTGAAGAATTCTGTCGCAAACGAAAAGTCTTTTTTCGTAAGTTCGATTACATGGAAAATGGGTTCGATTTGATTTCTCCGGACGTGGGGGTTTTAGCGTGGATTGGCCCACACATGGAATTCAGAGACCCAGAGGTGTGTGGATGAAGTTTACTTTGGTGAAGGTAAACAAGGCTTGGAAGCGGCAATCAAGAAATTGGAAATGGAGGAAGGGCGTGCCGTAGTGATCGCCGGGCCGCCGGTTCCCGACGACAGCTCATTTGGTGAGGAAGAAAACCCGCTCTCAACTCGTGACCTACGGAGACTGGCAACTAAGAAAAGGTTGTTTCTGTGCGATGGAACTGAATTTAATTTAACCCCAATTAGCCCTTAACCAAGCGTAGGCTTTTGCGTTTTTTGGGCTAGTCGCGCAGCGTGTTGACGGCGCAGAAGTGCCCGAGTTTTTCAATAGAGTCGAATTCTCGTGTGTCTCGTAGACATGGCCGTTGATTTGTTGGCGAGAGCCGATTCCACCGTGGACGAGCAGCAGATTCGGCGTGGGGCCCAGTCTCCCGTGTGTAATCTGGATTCACCGACAGGCGGTTCCGTGCCTTCACCGGACTTTTCTCTGCGACCGTGTACACGTTGAATGAGTAGCTATCGTTTTGGTTGTTTGCGACCGAGAAGACCTCGAATGGTCCGCAGAAGTCGAGAAGTTCAACATCGTCAAGCAGCAGGATTGCGAGGTTGCGTGTTTCGGTCACTTTGAGTCACCCATCATTCCGGTGTACACCAACCTAGTGATTTGCTCGTGCCGCGATTTTATGGGACACACTTAATTCCCGTGCGCAGATCATAGGTCAAGTGGGGCGTATCGGGGCGGCGTGACGCCATAAGGCGAATGTAACCTAGGTACTGACCGGCGTCGTGTTCCAATGTCTTCAGGTACCAGTCCGAGCAACCTGTTGCTTTGGCCCATTTGAGCCACACGCGCCAGCCTTCGGGCATCGTCTCTGAGGATTTAACGTCGACCAACCCCGTTCGCGTCCAATGATCGCGCCACCAGTTCGATGTGCGGAGGCACCAGGCATCTGGAGTCCAAAACCGCGAGAGATGTTCGGGAACGCCATTTACGAAATCTTGAACGAGTCCCGCTGACGCGAAGCCAAGCATACCCGTCGGTTTTAGGAATTGGACGATGTACGGCAAGAACAGCGTGTCCGTAGCGAAATACTGGAACGAATCGAACCCAAGAATCGCGTCGAAGTAGCCATGTGGAAATGGCAAATCGCGCGCATCTACCAGCAGCGGTGCGACGTGATCTTGAACCCTCGCTTCGCGGACGCGTTGCCAATTCTCAGTCGGTTTGATCCACATATCCGCCGCCCAAACTTTGACATCGAACTCGCGTGCCAGAAACACCGAGGACTTGGCCCTGCCGCATCCGAGGTCCAGGATGCACATCCCGGGCTGCAACTTCGCATCGTGGCACAGCCACTCCGCCAGCCAGAGTGGGTTACCGCCGAAGCATCCATCGATCTGCCACTTCGAATCGTATTTTGACGATAACGGGAAACGCTCGTTGGTTAGGGTATCAGTGCTGGCTCTCGAATCGTCTACCACGGCACAACTCCAGACGGTCTTGGCTCGACATGACATGTTCGCCTATGCGATTGCTCCAAGGTTGCATTCTCCTGGCGATGCGGTAATTATGGACGACAAGTGGATCGTTGCAATATCCACTTGTGGCACATCGGAGTAGACCACTTATGGCGAAGACAATTCTCGGTGCGGGCACTATCCGGTTGGATGCACGAAGAAACGAACCGCTGTTCCGTCAGATCTACGATGGGATTTGCAACGCCATTCTGTCGGGTGATTTGCCCCGGGGAACAAGCCTACCGTCAACGCGAAGTCTCGCGGAGCAACTCACTGTTTCCCGGATGACGGTCGTCAATGCGTACGATCAACTGCTTGCAGAGGGCTATTTGACTGCACGTGCAGGCTCGGGGACTTTCGTAAGCCGCGATCTACCAGACGACCATCGTCTAGTTCGGTTCGGAAGTGATGCCACGCCGCAAATGTCGGCGGCGATCGAACATGCCGATATCGAATTATCCGCGACCGGCATGCGAATGGTCGAACAGTTCGACGATTTGAATCCAGGCACTCGAGATGAGTCCGCTCTCTTTTGGCTTGGAGTTCCGGCTCTCGACGAGTTTCCTGTCGACGTTTGGGCAAAACTGTGCCGCCATCGTGCAAGAACGTTATCAGCAGGCGATCTTGCCTACGGTGATTTTGTTGGATACGGGCCGCTGCGAAGAGCGATCTGCGAGTATGCGAAAGCGTTCCGCGGAGTTCGCTGCCAGCCTGAGCAGGTGATGATCACCGCGGGTGCACAACAAGCAATCGATGTGGCGACTCGCCTGTTACTCAATCCGGGCGATCGCGTTCTGTTTGAGGATCCGGGCTATCGGAGGGCGCGAGCGGCAATTACCGCTACCGGCGCGAGGATAATTCCGATTCCAATCGACGCGAATGGCGCGGTGGTAAGTTCACGAACCGGCAATGCCCGGATGGTCTATGTGACGCCATCGCATCAGTTTCCCATGGGAGTCACGATGTCGATTGAGCGAAGAATGGAATTGCTGGCATGGGCAGACAAGTACACCGCGACGATCATAGAAGACGATTACGACAGCGTCTATCACTATGCACACCATCCGATACCTTCGCTTCAGGGTCTTGATAATTCACAACGAACGATCTACATCGGAAGCCTGAGCAAAGTGCTGTTTCCCGCGCTGGGAATGGGATACGTGATCGTGCCTCCGCTCTTAGTGAAGGCCTTCGAGGCGGCATTAAAATACGTCAGTCGCCCGCCCTCTCGTTTCCTACAGATGGTTGTCCACGATTTCATGGAGCTTGGTCACTTTGAGCGGCACATCCGACGAATGCGCAAAGTCCACGAACAGCGCCGAACCGCACTAGTGGAATCGATTTCTCAGCACCTCGGTGGGAAGCTGGAGATCATCGGATCCGAGGCCGGACTTCATTGTTCTGCGCGAATTCTAACCCGCCACAAAGACACGAAGCTTGTTCAGCGCATTGAGCATCTGGGAATTCAAGTGGATGCCTTGTCACGCATGTCGATTACGGCGAATCCCGATCACAACGGCCTGATCTTCGGGTTCGCTTCCGGAACAGCGCGGGAAATCAAAGCGAGGATTCGCAAAATCGCCTCGGTGTTCTGATTTGCCGTGTCGACTGCAACTCGCTCGGTGGCAGCAACCACTAGACAACAATCCGACATGAAACTCACACAATGAAGCGGCCAGAGGCTCAAGCTGATTCCGCCTACTCAACTGGTTTTTGGGTTGGCAGGTCCTTTGGCGAAACACTTCGATTAAGACGTTTGACTTCACTTTCCAGGAATTCAAAGTCCATAAATGGGTCGCCGCCATGTTGCGACCAATGAATCCGGCCCTTCTTGTCGATCAATATGGTTGAGTGCAATTCAATCTCTTCGAAGTCATCGAACGACCGAAATCTCTTGGCGTTGGCGAATTCCGCATCGGTCAGCAGCGTGATGTTGAAACCTGATTTCTCGTAGCCGGCGATCGTGTCGGCATCGTCCTTGCTGATCGCCACGATATCGGTGGCATGCAATTGAAATGTTGCCGCTCGTTCGTTCGCTTCGCGAATTTGCTCCATGCAGTGCAGGCACTCGCCACCGAGATAGAAAATGACTATCACGTTTCGCCCCAAAAAGTTCCGCAGTGTGACCTTCTTACCCTTCGAGTTAATCGCACTGAGCGAAGGAGCCTTCGGCGGAATCCATAAGCTGGGACCTTTTCGATCGAGTACTTCCCGTTTGTAACTCTTTCGGACGACGCGCGCGTCGTCCGATGATATCTTGACGCCAGTGGCAATGGCTGCGTCCAACCAACGGTTCGGTCGGTCGGCGTCAGACCAGACATCCAACAGCTTTTTGTGCGCGTCGGCCGCTTTGGCTTGTTCATCTAATTCCATGTAAGCACGCACCAGTCCGCTCAGAGCAAAACCGTCATTGGTAACGGTTTCAAGCGTTCGACTAAATGCCTCAACAGCTAGGCGAGAACTGCCGCTTTCCAAGTAGGCTTCGCCCAAACTGTTGTAAAGGAACACCGGGTCCAGAGGTGGGTCGTTCGCCCAATGCTTCGACTGCATCTTCGCTGCCCGGGACAGTTTCTCGATGCCATCGAGCTGGTTTCCGCGAGCCAGCGCGAGCTTGCCCTGCAATTCCAAAACTTTCCATCCCAGCACCGATTCCAGTTGGTCAACACTAAAGGTAAGAGGCGCGTCATCGTTCTCCTCCGTCTTTTCTTTCTGTTTTTCCGCCAGCTCGTCGAAGACACGACGAGCTTTCTCGATCTCGGCACCCGCCTCATCTATTGCACCAGTTCCCAGCAGAGCATAAGACCGCGCATAGTGGCGGAAAAACTGCTCAATCGGATTATTCTCATCCCAGCCTAGAAGTGTCTGTTTGTCGTCGAGTATCTCTTGCCATTTTTCGTACTTCACCAAGACGCGTAGCATTGGAACCTTTTGCAAAGCGCGAAAATGTCCGCCTTCGACATCGCGGGGTCCTCGCAATAATTGTTCTGCCCCTAATGCGGCTGCCTGGACCATGCCGAGTTGTTCTTGGATGTAGCCGAGATAACTTAGATTGTGAAAATAGTCCCAGTTTTGTTCGGGCAGAATCATGCGTCGATGCATGTAGTCTTTTTCAATTCGAGTCGCGGCATCCATCGCGATGGCCGCCTCGTGCCAGAGGCCTAACTCCTCAAATATGTGGCCGGGCATGTGTTGCAGGTGGCCACTTTTGGGAGCCACTTCGCGTAGCCTCCGACAACTATCGACAACCAAATGACTTTCCGAACTGTCCCAGTTGTGAATTCGATAATGGAGTACGCCAACATGGTTCGGATCAATCTTCAGCGCATCCTGCAACACGCTCTCCATGGCGTAACGATAGGGGATGTTCTGCAGTCCAACCTTGGGATCGATAGCGCTGGGAACTTCGACCCAGTACAAGCACTTGGCCTCGATATCATCCGGATATTTCAGCAAGAGCTTGTCGAAACGAACCGTAAACTTTTTGACTAGGTCGTCGCGATTGTCATCGGCTTGGCCGATCGCAAATTTGGACTCCCACAGTTCGATGTAGTCGCGTTCCCGCTGTGTCACCAAGTGCTTCCGGTCAGAAGCTTGCTTCAAGAATTTCTCGGCGCGGTCATCGTCAAACTTCACACAACGGGCCAGTCCCCAGTAGGCCATCGCGCAGTCAGGATCAAGCTTGACGCACCAACGAAAAGAGCGTTCCGCTTCGTAGTACCAGAATCCATGCAGCAGCGTATTGCCCTGGTCAAACCACTGCTGCACTTCCGGGTGTTTTGTCGTTATCGGAAAATGGGTCCGGCCGATTCCCTCAAAGACCCATGGCTTTGTTCTTGGCCCCTCGTCGTAGGCAGAACCCAGATGGGAATGTCCCCACTTCGGTTCGGATTCCGATGGTCGCGCGTTCTCGCCAGCAAATGCCAGCGAACAGGTCGTCGCAGCCGCAAAAATGATCAATCGAGAAACCATTGGAAATCCCCTTAAAACAATAATTGGTTGACGAACCGGCTGTCCTCGTAATCCGGCCGACCAGCAACGACGATGAGTCGGGGCGACGGCGCGCTGCAAACTAGAAACTCAATCCTTCTTTGCAATATGAATTCATTCCACCTCTCTCGGCCCCATCACCTGCGCGCTGCCACCTACGTACGTTTCAATTCGATCACCTACCCGTCTTGCTTCGACCTTCACGGCAGCGGGTTGGCCCGATTGATGACCTTGCAATACCTGCATTTGCAACTCACAACGCCGTTGTCCGGCAGGCAGGTCCATCAGATACGCGCCTAGGCAGCCCGAACTGTTGCCGTTGATCGCGTCTTCATCCACCCCGATCGTTGGGGCAAACATCCGGCCGTGCGCTTCGCAAGGATCACCGATCTTGCCTATCCAGAATGCAAAACAGCCGATGCTTTCCACATCCGCGCACAGCTTGTTGAGTTTCATGAAGTCAGGACGAAGGGCGAGCAGGTCTTGGCGGGACCGCAGTGCGATCAGGAATCGAAACGACCCTGGTGAGACGAGCCTGACCGGATAGTCCGGATGCAACGTCTCGTTTGAGCAGCCAAGCGCTTCGGTAACACGTCGAACGATCTCAACGTCAACGTCTTTTTGAACGATTGTGTTCTGCCGGAAGAACACAATCAGGCCTTCGTCGGTTTCGGTTGTCCAGACCTCTTGAACGCCGGCCGGCGTTTCTTGTTTAGTCGGCTGGTGCCCCTCGACGCCGAACTTCGTGGCCCAGAAGCAGTGAGCGGCAATTGTTGCATGAGCGCAATTCTTGAGTTCGCCATTGGGCGTGACAAATCGGATGGCAAACACGCAATCCGGCCTACGGCTCTTGCTCAAGAAAGCCGTGTGCGAGAACTTAAGAGTGCGAGCCATTGCCAACATGCGGTCGACGTCGAAATCATCGGCATTCAAGACGACGCCCGTCGGACTTCCAGATGCGACTTGATTTGCAAATGCGTTGACTTGGAATGCCTTGACCGGATGTTTCGTAATCATGAGCGAAACCGCACGGAGCCAGGGCCCCGACAATCAATGAGTGCAACAACCGAGGCAAGTTGATTCACTGATTCAACACCTTGACTTTAGTTCGCATTTGTTCGCACCGCGGCGACATTCTCTTCCAGCACGGCGTTCCGCCACGGGTTGCTACTCTTTAGCAGCGGGAACTTCCTTCGTCTTCCGGAGAGCAAACTTCCTCAGGTACACCCTATAGTACTGCCCGTCCTCGTCGAGACCTTTTGGCCCCAGTTCGAATGACGAATCTTTCAAGTATTGCCTCGATACAGAAAATTCGTAGCGGTCGCCGTCTTTCCTCTTGTGAAGTCCGAGAATGCAAGCCGTGACAAGGTGTCGGTCGCGCCAAACGCTTAGATGTGCGGTCCTTCCATCGGAAAGTAGCCGCGCCGGTAGCTGCAAAGTGAATTGGACATACCCTTCCTTCTCGTGAGCTTCGACTTTCCAACCAAGCATTTCAACTAAGTCTGGGGTGATTTCTCTGATGTCGAGATCTGCTCGTAGGGCCGAACACGAGCCGAGAAATAGGAACGCTGCCGCTAATCTTGTTTTCATACTTTCTCCAACTTAGAACATGTTCTGAAATTCTCGAAGCAACTCACGCCCAATCACGTCCGGGCGCTATCCGTTACCGGCGGGCCGTTTCGGTTTCACGGCTCGCAAAACGGGATAGAACTGGGTGAACACATGGTCGGTCTCGGCGTGCTTCTTGTGACATGAAATACACGACTTCGTGGTAAGACGCTCGGCTTTGGGAGAGTGAAATCTCACCGTGGACGTGTTTATGCTGCAATTTTTTCTGTAGTTTGGCCGTGCGGGGCGTAAGGTCGTAGGTTCGCGGGGTAGGAATCTTTCAGATGGGCGGCGAAGGTCGCGTCCCAGGTGTTGCTGAGTAGGACAACTCGCAGCGTGAGAATGGCTTTGGCGCCTTCAAAAGTCCAACGCATTCCAGACAGCTTCAGGCGCTGGGTGAAGATTGTTTTGCAAGCCGCTTCGGTAACGCCGCTGCCGAGTGGAATGTGACGGGCTGCGTACTCGTGATATTGCAGAAAGTGTGTTCGCCGTTGGATGTAGCGATACGCCTTCCAGAAGTCTTTGGCGGCGGCCGGCTCCAAGCATCGGCGATGAAAGTGACTGGCGGCCGAATGCAAGACGCGGCTGGGTCCGTTGGGTTTTTTCAGTGCCTTGAGCATGCGGTGAGCCCAGCCATGCGATTCGCGCGTGTCTTTGCCGAACAGCTTGTGGGCCATGGTCCAAATGCGTTCGGCGACATGGTAGTAGTCCACGACGCGTTGCCAAAGAAGCCGCTTGCCGGTCCTGGGGTGAACCATGCGGCGCAGCACATCTTCGAAGTAGCTGCTTTCACTACCGCCGGAATCAGCGACATACGCTAGTTGAGGAAGAGGGCCTTGCCAGCGCTGAAGCACTTCCGTCAAGAGGTTTGTCAGCATCTGGCTCATCGTGGCTTGGCCCAGTTCTGGAGGCCAGGCCAGATAGACGGTGGTCAGCCGCTTCCCCGCTCGATCATAGACGCTTAGCGTGGCGGCGGTGGCGACCTCGAAGAGTTGATTCTGGTACTCCCGCAAGGTGATCCCATCGCGTCCCACCGACAACACCGGCTTGCGAGACCCCTTGCTTTGGGCCGCTTTTTGCAGGGCTTCCAGAAGTGCGTCGACTTGACTTGCTTCGCGCCACTGGCCTAGTGACTGACTCAGTGCGCCGACGGCCGCCCGCAGACGCTTGACGCCCATCGATACGCCGCATCGAACTCGCAATTCCTTCAAGACCCTTCTTTGATTGGCCCCCGCTTCCGCCATTTGTCGTCCGAGGTAATCCTGTAATGCAGGAGTGGCGCCTTGCACCAACCCCAGCAGCATCTCCAATGGAAAGAGGGAGCCCTCATCGCGTTCCCAACTTCGGTACCCGCGCCGCCACAAGGTGATGGTTCCAAACAGCGACGCCAGATGCCGATTGCAAGTCTTGTTGTTGCGTCGACGATAACCGCCAGACTGAAACCACAGGTCGCGAGGCAACGGATCAGCGCATTCCGGTTCCAGGCAGTTCACCGTCCGCTCCACGATCCTACGGCCCAACTCTCGAAGACAGGCAAGCAACGCCATCTCCAGATCGAAGAAGGCGACGGGGCTCAGCGGTTTAGCCAAGAACTCCAGCACGATTCCGACGAGTATCGGACGCACGGTTCGCCATGACTGATCGACAATTCTTTCCGCCGCGTCCTTTCTCTCTTGCGCCGTTGCATTCGCCAGACCGAAACTCTTAAGATGATTCATTGAGGCATCCTTGCCACGCGAACTGGAACTGTGATAACTCCAATCTCGCGAAGGATGCCTCTTTCTCAAATACCACTTCCAAACTCCGCCTACATTCCAGCAACCTGAACGGCCAAAAACGCCAAAAAACTGACCCCACAGGGATCACACTC
>JAJDEH010000019.1 GCA_029259935.1 Planctomycetota bacterium | reverse complement strand
CTTCAGTTCATCACTGTACTCTCGCCGCTTCGAACGACGCTTCTTTCGAGTAGACTTCCGAGTCATTGTTACACTCCTTTGCAATTAGTTTAGCGGCTAAACTAAGCACTTGGAGTGTCCGGCAATTCGGCGCCACCTCAGCATGCCCCTGTTCCTTTTTGCCCCTGACGTCGAGGTGCTTTTTCTTTCTTTTTGGTTGTCGAGTCTCTTGGTGTGCGAAGTTTGCTGGGCGGCGTTTGTGTAGGCCGGATCAAGCGCAGGGCTGCTCCGGCGGGCCCCCGGTTCTCCTTGGAATCTTGGATGCCGGAACGTCGTCGCTTCGCTCCTCGGTCCGGCCTACGTCCTTCCTTCGACCTTCATCGTTTCTTGTTCGTGGTTCGATATTCCCAGCGCGCTTTCGACCCCCTCTAACTCCCCCTTGGTAAGGGGGAGAACTGGAATCCTCCTTTGCGAGGAGGAAGCCCAAGCCGCTTTCCCCTCCTTTGCAAGGCGGGGTTAGGGGAGGTTCTTCTCCGTCGTGTCTTTTCCGGCTGCCCGGTTCTCGTTGCCCCCTACGAATTGCCCATTGACTTCAAGCCAATAAAAAAAGCCCGCACCGGCGCGTCGATCGCGCCCATGCGGGCTCTGGTGCTCCAGTTACCCGGTTGGGTTGTATGTTGTTCGGCAACCGCTGGTTGTTAGTTGGCGGTCGCTATCTTGTATTGTACGCGGTTTGCCCCGACTCGTCCAAGTATTGTTTTGGCGTACTGTTCACGGTCTTTTCACCTTAAATATTCCGTGCTCCATGGTCGGTCATTGTTCGGTTGCGCTTTGGTGACTTAGGGACGACGGCCGCCGAATGCGCCGGCTGGCGGGATACCGCGCGGCGAGGAACGGCCCGAATTGCGTTCGCGGATCCGGGTCGTATACCACCTCGAGAACTCGGCCCGTGAAACATTCTTGTCGCCGTTGGTATCGGCCGACGCCTCCAGCGTTCGAATACCGGCTTGCTCGTCGGGAGATAATACGCCGTCGCCATCGGTGTCGTAGCGCGGCCAGATTGCATCCAGCATTCGCGCCATGGTGGCCGCGTCCGGACTGCGGCTTCGCGCCGAGGAGGCCAGCCCTTGCGTCGATCGTCGCGGCGGACGCGGGTCGCAGATCTCGCCCAGACATGTCGCCACCCGCGCGCGAAGCGTGGCATCGTCGCTCTTGAGCAGTTCGGTCAGCGCCGGAATGGACTCGCGAGCGTTGGTTCCCATGCTGCCGAGTGTTCGCAAAATCAGATTACGTATTTTTTCGTTTTGTAACGCCTCGACCAGATGAGGAACCGCCGGCTTGCCGAGCCGTCCCATTTGCTCGGAAGCCTGGATCGCCAGTTCTTCGTTTTCATCTTGGATGATCAATAACAATGCTTCGACCTTCACCTTGCCGTCGCTGACGGAACTAGTCAATGCAAAAAACGACTCGACGCGCACTCGCGAGTCGTCGTCTTTCAAGCCGGATTGAATGGCCGCGACCACATCGGGAGTTTCTTCGCCAATGCGACCAATCGCGGAAAAGGCGATCATTCGGACGTTGGCATCCTGATCGCGCGTCAATCGCACCAATGCGGTGAGCGCCGCGCTGTTGTCTGGTTTGGGAGGTTCCGCGGCGGTCGCCTCGATGTCCTGCGCCTGGCAATAGGTCGATCCGGCCAGCAACACGACGATCACGACCAGGCGTAAAATCCAGTTCATGAGAGGCCTCTCTTTTACAGCTTGTGGCCGCACTCCAGCGAACTCAAGACGGCATTGGTGAAAAAGTGCGATGTAAGGATGAAATCACTATCGTTAACATAACTTCCGACGGCAAGCGGTGAAAGCGCTGCGAGGTGGAGGCGTGGCGTTGGATTCAACATTTAGTCTTTGGTGGCCGCGTCCGGCGGCAGCTTGGCGGCGACTTCCTTGCGCCAAGCCCGCAGGCGGCGGTGCAACTGCTGGGCCTTGTCGGGCATCTCGTTCGTCAAATCGTTAAGCTCGCCAACGTCGTTACGCAAGTCATATAGCTCTCGCCGACCGTCGTTGAAGAATTCGACCAACTTCCAATCCCCCATGCGAATCGCGCCCGACGGCGTGCCGCCCTGCGGGCTGTTGTGTGGATAGTGCCAGTAGATCGCGTCGCGATTCAGCGTCGTGGCGCTGCCGGCCAGCAATGGCGACAGGTCGACGCCGTCCCGGTGCTGCTTCGGCAATGGATCGAGCCCCGTCAGTTGCAGAATCGTCGGATACAAGTCCGTGGTCACGACCGGCACATCGGACGATGTTCCACCGCGGACGACGGGCGGATAATGCACTATCCACGGCACGCGATGTCCACCTTCGTAGCAGTAGCCTTTGCCAAACCGCAGCGGCCTGTTGTCGGTGACGGTGTTCTTCTTGCCCCGGCTGTGCGAAAAGCCGCCGTTGTCGGAAGTGAAGATCACGACGGTCCGCTCCAACAATTCGTGTTGGCGCAGCCTGTCCATGATCCGGCCGACGCCCGCGTCGAGGCTTTCGATCATGGCGGCGTACTGGGCATTGAACGATAGTTCGTCGCGCCGGGACCGGTCGGCGTGTTTCTTGACAAGATCGGGTCGGCCTTGAATCGGCGTATGGACCGAGTGGTACGACTGATACAGGAAAAACGGCCGGTCGTGATGTTCGTCGATCAACTTCACCGCTTCTTCCGTGAGCCGGTCGGTCAGATAGTCGCCCTGCTTCGCGCCTGGCAGACGGATACGATTCGGCAGGTGGTAACCGCCGGCCGGCGATCCTCCGTGCGGCTCGCCGATGGCAATGTCGAAGCCGTGTTCCTTCGGCCAATACGATTTACCGCCCAAATGCCACTTGCCCACCATGGCCGTTAAGTAGCCGGCCTTGCTTAACGATTCCGCGAGGGTTGTTTCTTCAAGCGATAAGTGATCGACCGCCGCCGCGCCGCCGCGACCGCCCAGCCAAATGGTCAAATCCAACCGCGCCGGATACTTGCCCGTCATCAGGCTGGCTCGCGTCGGTGAGCAAACACAACTTGCGGCATACGCGGAAGTGAACCGCATCCCGTCGTCGGCCAAGCGGTCAAGATTCGGCGTTTGGAAAACCTTACTGCCGTAGCAGCCAAGATCCTTCCAGCCCAAATCGTCCGCCATGATGACGATCACATTGGGCTTCGCCGGGCGGCTTTCCTCGGCGGCCCAGGCCGTGCTCGCGGAAAAACAGGCGATCAGCATTACGCAGTTGAATCGTTTCATGATTCGTCTTTCTCCCGTTCCAAGCGACCACGAGGTTGCCTTGGATTAGTTCTCCCCCTTTTTTAAGGGGGAGTTAGAGGGGGATTCTTTTTCCTGCGACTACGCAATCGGGCAACTTGCCAAGTGTAACACACAAGTGCCTGCAAAGCCCCTTGTCGTGCCTGCATGGCGCTTTCCCAAAGGGCGGCAATTCATGCCCCAAAAAGTGCTCTTGCCATGTTATGACCATGGTCGTAGATTTAGGCTTATGACTCAGGTCGTAAGTAAGGAGCCCACTGAGGAGCTTCATTAAGGAGACGGAGCTTCATTAAGGAGACATCGTGACGCGACAGCAAAAACGAGAGATTCCCCGCTTGGTGATGGGGGAACTAGAGATTTTGGAAATGCTCTGGCGGGAAGGGGCGGTCGCCCTGTCGGAAGCGCACGAAGCGCTAGGGCAACCGGTGGGATATACCACCGTTCAAACGCGGCTCAATCGGCTGGTGAAAAAGGGGGTCGTCAAACGAACCAAGGATCGGCCAGCCCGCTATCAAGCCGCGGTCAGCAAGGAAGATGTTACTCACCACGACCTGAACTTGTTGCTGGATCGCGTTAGCGGCGGCACGGTCATTCCGTTGGTGGCGCATTTGGTGCAAGACCGGCGACTGTCGCCCGAAGAATTCGACGAAATCAAGCAATTGATCGCCGACGCGGAGCGCAAGAGTAAACGTAAAGGGAAGAAGTAGGAGTAAACCATGGACGATGTAGCCTGGATCTGGCTTGGCCTCGTACCACGGGCTTCAATTCTGCTGGCCATCGCGGCGACGATTGCCTTGATCGCGTTTCGATGGCGGCGAACGGCCAGCCCGCGCACTCAATTGTTGGCGTGGTGCTTGGTCTTAATGCAAGGCTGGCTATTGGTGGGCATCAATTTTCGCATACCGTGGCACGATCCCGATCAAGAGTCGATTGCCGCCAGCTTGCGGGAGGACGATAGCCAAGCCGTGCCCGTGGATACCGCCGCGGAGTCGAAACCACTGATGGATCGTCCATCCGACTCCGCCAACTCATACACCGCCGGAGTTCCCCGACAACTGTCGGCAGGCCTCATCTGGCGCACCGTTCTGCCAAGTGCCTTGCTGATCGTTTGGTGTCTGGGCGCGGTAGGAATTTCCGTGGTCTACGTGCGCAGGTACGCGGCGCTGTCCAGACGATTGCGTAAGTGGTTGGACGAACCATCCACGGACCCAGCCATGTGGCATGAGGAACTGCGCCAAGTTCGCGACGAACTTGAAGTGAACCGACCAGTCCGCTTGTTGGTTGCGGATTCGTTCGGTCCCATGGTGTGCCGAATTCCGCGAGAGTACCTGGTGATCGTCCCTCGTGCGCATTGGAACCGGTTGCCGCGGCTACAGCGATTGGCGATCTTGCGACATGAGTTGACGCACGTCCGGCGGGGCGACATCTGGAAGACTCTGCTGATCCGCATCTTGGCTCTGCCGCACTGGTTCAACCCGATGGCCTGGTTGGTGATTCGCCGCTTCGACGCGTCGATTGAACTGGCCTGTGATGATACAGCCCGAGGCAACTCGGAGGACGAACGCCTGCACTACGCCAAGGCGCTTTATTCGCTGGCGGAAATTGATCGGCAACCGTTGCCGTTCGTACCCGCCGCAACGGGCGGATCGCTATCGTTGCGCATCCGCCGACTTCTTCAACCCGATGGAAAGGAAACGAAAATGACAAGGATGTCGATCTGTTTGACGCTGGCTTGCGTGGCCGCTTTGGGAATGCTCAGAATTGAGCTAGTTGCTCGTGAGCCCGGCGATGGCCGGCCCGCGACAAAAACCAAGCCACCTGTTTCGCTGATCATCAACGACGGATTCGAGACGGTCCGAAAAGGATCGCAAGAGCCGGAGGATTGGTATGCCACTCGCCTGCCCGAGACAGCCGAGCATGTGGAATTTCGACGTGAACAAGGGATCGCTCATGACGGCCGCTTTAGTGTTTCGATCGCCATCAAGGAAAGCCATCCCGAACAACGAGTGTTCTATAACTGGATGACTAAACTAAAGGGCTGGAAGCACGGCCAAGCCTACGATGTGACCGGTTGGATTCGCACCGACAACGTGGAAAAATCGCCGGTGATCTGCGTGCAGTGCATCAACGGGCCCAACCGCAAGCAGCTTGGGTTCGCCACGACCGAAGGGCACCACGAAGTCACTGGAAACAGCAAGTGGCGGAAGGTGACCGCGCATTTCACCGTTCCGGCGGACACGACCGAAGTCTATGTGCGAGCGGCATTGGCGTCGGACAATCGGGGCGGCAAAGCTTGGTTCGACGGTATCCAGGTCACCAAGTCGCCCGAAGCGCAACTCGGTTGGTCGGAAGCCGTCAAACAGCGCCGGGAACGACGAGCGAGTGCGGAACCATCGGGAAAGGGCCGCGCGAAGGCCGGCGCGGCTATGCTAGTGACCTACCATGTCGCCGACTTGGTCGTTCCCCATCCGGACCCGGTGAAAATCAGCTTTGATGGAAAGCAGTGGGCCAGTGCGGATTCCAACAAACCGATGAGGGCCGATTTTGATTCACTCATCGACCTGATTACTTCGACAATCTCACCCGAATCGTGGGAAGATGTAGGCGGCCGCGGTGCCATTAGCCCGTTTGAAACGAACCTAAGTTTGGTCGTAAGACAGACGCAAGAAGTGCATGAGCAGCTTTCCGATCTACTCATCCAGCTTCGCAGACTCCAAGATGTGCAGGTCACGTTCTCGACGACGTGGTATGTAGTTTCACGACTGGAATATGAGCAGCACGGATTCGACGCGGATCAAGCGATGACGCCGCTGACTTCAACCACGGTGAAATCATGGCAAGAGTTGGTCGACGGAACGGCCTCGGTTTCCAAACTGGCCGGGCCCAAAATGACCCTGTTTAACGGCCAGAACGTGGAACTGAACATCCGGGAGTTGAAGGGGATCAAGGTCAAGCCGTTTAGCTTGCAAAGTGTCGTCTCCGCGGATCGTCGATCGGTGCGAATCAGCCTTACTCCTTCCGGCTCGAAGACGATTCAAACCGTGGAGGTTCCCGACGAAGGTCCGGTCGCCGTCAGTTTGAGCGGCCAGCTTTTGAAGAACTCGAAAGGCCAGCAGGCCGTGCTGCTGCTGCGGCCAACGATTGTGATCGCCGAAGAGGAAGAAGAAGCGATTGGAGTTGACGCGGCGCTTAGAGTGTTCGACTTCGGAACGGCAATCGAGAGGGACCCGCAATCCGATAAGAACTTCAGCTTTTACTTCGGTTTTAAACGATAGCCGAGCATTGACGACCTTGTGGTGCAGGCGTCCCGCCTGCACAATGCAGCCGAGACGGCTGCACCACAATTAAGTCCGCGCGACGGCACAGTCGTCGTGGCGGACTACTTTGAAGCCCATCTCTTCGATCATTTTGTAATCGGAATCGGGAGCTTGGCCTTTGGTCGTCAGATAGTCGCCCACGAAAACCGAGTTGGCGGCATACAGTCCCAATGGTTGCAAGCTTCCCAGATGCAGTTCGCGTCCACCCGCGATCCGCAGTTCGCGATCCGGATTCGCCAAGCGGAACATGGCCAGCGCCTTGAGGCAGTATCGGGGCGTGAGTTGTCGCGAAAGTGAGAGCGGCGTGCCTTCGATCGGGATCAGGAAGTTGAGCGGAATCGACTCGACGCGCAGTTCACGCAATTCCAATGCCATGCGGACCACGTCTTCGTCTTCTTCTCCCATGCCGATAATGCCACCGCTGCATAGTTCCATGCCGGCGGCGCGGACGGCTTGCAGCGTTTCGACTCGATCTTGATAAGTATGCGTCGTGCAGATGTCGTTGTAATATTTTTCGCTGGTGTTGAGATTGTGGTTCACGCGATCGACGCCGGCCGCTTTCAATCGGTCGGCCTGCTCGGACGAAAGAAGGCCCAGGCAAGCGCAGATTTTCAGATCGTATTTTTCCTTGATCTCGGGAACGATCGTCTCGACGGCGTCCATCTCGCGGTCGCTGGGCCCGCGGGCGGAAATGACAATGCAGTAGGTCTTCGCATTTCGCTCGGCCGCCACGCGGGCTCCATCGAGCAACTTGTCGCGGCTGAGGATGTTGTATTTGGGAATGTCCGAAGTGGCGACTTTCGACTGCGAACAGTAACTGCAATCTTCCGGACAGAGGCCGCTCTTGGCGTTCATCAGGAAGTACAACTGCACGGTGTTGCCGAAATGGCGGCGGCGGACGCGATAGGCGGCCGCCATGATGTCCAAGAGCTGTTCGTCGGGTGCTCGCAACATCGTCAAACCCTCATCCAGGGAGAGCTGATGGCCGTCAAGCACGCGATCGGCCAAGGAACTCCAGGAATTTGCGTCTGACGTGATTGGGGTAATCGATGCAACGTGCGACATATCTGGCAATTCCGGCAAATTTTCTGGGGCAACTGCCCGCAACCAAACTAGGCAGGCAGCAGTGAATCGACGAAAATAATAACATGCCGCCCGGGCTGTCGTCGATGGCTCGCGAGCTGGTTTCCACTTGCTTCACATTCGGAGTTTCCCCACGCGTGGCGATTCAGCACTTAGTTCGTATTGGACTGATGGGAAACGTGGGCCGATTCGGCTCGGTCGACGCGGTGCCCTATCCGCGCGGCAAGCGAGTTATCTGTCGCACCAGTCGAGGATTGGAAGTCGGCGAAGTGTTGGCGACCGAACCGGCGTCCACCACCGCGCCAGCCGATGGCCCATTGTTGCGTGGCATGACGGTGGAAGACGAGCTATTGCTAACGCGACTAGAGCAGCACCGCGACGAAGCATTTCAAGCATGCACCGTAATGATGTCCGAGCGAGGATCGACCGCCGTGCTGATGGATGTCGAACATCTGTTTGACGGCCAGTCGGTCTATTTTTACTTCCTGGGCGAAGTAACGCCGGAACTGGAATCGCTGACGGACGAACTCGCCGCGGCCTACGAGAAGAATGTCCGTTTCGATCAGTTCGTGCAAACCTTGACCGCCGGTTGTGGCCCGGATTGCGGCACCGAAGCGGCGGCGGGAAACGGCTGTGCGACGGGAGGCTGCTCGACCTGCGGCATTGCTTCGGCCTGCGGCAGCAAAGATGAGCAATGATTCCGTCTTAGACGCCGTTTGTTCGCCGCGTCTACTCTTCGTTCATCCGCTCAAGGCCCGTCGTCAAAACGTCTCCGATCGAATCCAAGCCGCCTTTGAGCGCTTTGACTTGATCGATCAGTTCATTGACTCGATCGGGAGAACTGCCGTTCTCCTCAACCGCCAACCGCTCGACACCGCTTTGCAAGGCCGCGCCGATTGAGTTGATGCCTTCTCCGAACGAACTAAGTTGCAAAATGACTTGGCCGAATTGATCGTCCGCGCCGATGCCCTTCATCTTTACGTTCTGCTGGAAGGCGCGCTTAATGTCGTTCCAGCGGGCAGCTTCCTGCTCGGACAGTTCGCCAATCAGTTCCTTGAACTTGAGCATGTTGGCTTCGTTGTCCGAGGTCAGCGTTTGTGCGTCGTTTTCGTAGTTCGAGTTGATGAGTGTTTTCAGTTCCGCGTCGTTCATGATCGGTACCACCTTCTCGGCGATCCGGTTCATGTTGCGGTACGACCCTTGTAACTTGAACGACGGTTCGGTTCGGTAAGCGTCGGCTTGGGCCGCCGAACGGATGTACTCGCGATTGACGGCCAGGATGACGTCGCGGACGCGCATCAGCTTCTTCATCGTGGCGACCATCTCGTTGAGCTCTTCAAGCGAGTAGTTCGCCTCCAGATCGATGCCTTCATGATCGTCGCGCTCGGCCATTTGAATGACGGCGTAGACGTCCTTCTGGCTGCGGCTGGCAAGTTTGTTCAACACGGAATTCGACGTGAGCGAATTCTCCAAGTAGCTCATCTCGAAGGCTTCGGCACTGTCGCCGATGATCTCGCCCAAGTTGTAGACGTCGGCCCGGTTGGCCAACATGTCGGGAATTTGAAACTTCTCGCCGCTTTCGGTGTACGGATTGCCAGCCATCACGACGATGACCTTGCGGCCCCGCAAATCATACGTCCGCGCGCGGCCCTTGTAGACGCCTTCGATCTTGCGCTGCGCATCGCACAGCGAAATGAACTTCTGCAAAAACTCGGGATGGCAATGCTGGATGTCGTCGACATAGAGCATCACGTTGTCGCCCATTTCGAGCGCGAGGTTCAGCTTCTCGACTTCCTCACGCGCGCCGGCGTTAGAAGCTTCCGTGGGATCGAGCGACGTCACCTGATGGCCGATCGCCGGGCCGTTGATCTTCATGAAGATGACGCCCAGGCGATTGGCGATGTACTCCATCAATGTCGTCTTGCCATAACCGGGCGGCGATAGGAGCAGCAGCATGCCCATGAGGTCGGTCCGCTTTTGCTCGCCCGCGACGCCGACCTGCTTCGCCAGATTGTCGCCAATCAGCGGCAGGTAAACCGTATCCAGCAGCCGATTGCGAACGAACGACGTCAGCACGCGTGGCCGAAACTCGTCGAGTCGCAAATCGTGGCGGGCCGCTTCGACGATCTCCTTCTTAAGGTCGATGTACTGCCGAAACCGGGGCACCGTCTGCTTGCTGTATTCGCCAAGTTTCAGCATGAGATGGTTATAGTTCAGCAGGTACATGCCATTGCCGATCGTGGGATGCGAGCCCAGCATGCCGGTCAATTCACGCGTTACATGGCCGTCGATCACATGCTGCCGGCTGACCTTGCCCGCCATCAGCAATGCCGCCACTTCGTCGGCGTAATCCGCTTCGTCCATCTCGCCTTTACCGCCGCGCCCGACAAAAAACGCCTGCACCCAATCGCGGGCCAACAAGAAGCAACTGGCCGGATCGCGGTGGACCGACTTCAGCGATTCGTCGAATTTCTCGGTGTAGCCACTGGCTTTCAGATGCGTGTTGAAGGCGTCGAACAATTCAGCGGCCAAGCGGCTGACGGCGAAATGGGTCGTGGCTTGTGTCAGCTCGCAGAAGAGATAGTGTGCGCCTTCCTCGGATAAACGCGCCGGAAACAATTCGCTCTGATCCGCGAAGTGGCTGAGCATCTCGGTTAGCTCTTCGACGTAACCACCTTGGGCGGCGGTTTCCGGAAACAGGCTGGTTACGGTGCCAAATCCTTTTAGCTTGGCCGCCACGAACGACTTTTGTTTGCGGTCGACAAAGTGATGCCAAAAGACACTCGCCATCGCACGGGCCCGCGTGTGAAATCGCAACAGGCCAATGGTGGTCTTCATTTCGACAACGGATCGGAGAATCTTGGCCGCGTCGTGGTCGTGAACACCCTTGGAGTAGGCTTCGGTGTAGCGCGGACCCATGAAGTTCTGCACGTATTTTAGAAGCTCGTCTTCCTCCAGTCGCAGCAGTTCGTCGAGCGACAGTTCGCCGCCACCTTCCAGATTTTCCAGCAATCGGGCCACAAGAAATTCGCCACGATAAACATGCTGGTTCTCTGAAATGACCTCTTGGTTCCAAATGTCTTTCAGCGATCGTAGCTGCTGGTCCTGGATCACTTCGAAGAAGTTCGTGCCGGTCAGATGCAAGTGCATCTCGTCGTCGCGCAGCACGGTGGTCAAGTCGAGCTGTTGCACGTTGACGGAGAAGCGGTGTTTTCCAAGTTGAATAAGATTCTCGCCGCTGACGAACAAATCTTGGCGGTCTTTCAACTGCCGCACCGCATCTTCGCGAATCGTTTTCAGGCGGCTCTGAATGTCATCGACTTTGACTGTGTCGTCCAATTCGCCCAGTTGCCCAACGATGTCGCGAATCTTTTCGATCATCAAGTCCGACGCGAAGTAGCCATTGATGTCGTTGATCGACTCCAGGCTATCGACGCGCGTCTTAATGCCCTTCAAGATTCGTTCGGCGGCGTTCATTAGCGCGGTGGCGCGCCGGTTGCGAGCTTCGACCAAGGCCAGCTTGCGGGTCTCGAACGCGTTGTAGATCTCCTCGCGCTTATCGGTGAGCTGGACGACGAACTCATCGAATTCCGCGAAACGGCCCTCAAGTTCCTCCAGTTGAATCATCATCTTGGTGAGGAACTCTTCGCACTTTTCAGGCGCATCGCAGATGTCCAGGTAATTGACGACCGCTTGATTCAACAGCTTCATTTGCGAGTTGAATTCGGCGACACCTTCGACCGACATCAGTGCCTTGGTCTTGGTTTTCAGCGACGCGCGGGCCTGATTCACCTTGGAAAAGATGACCGATATGTTGTCGATGATGGCCGTGCGATGCGTGGCGTCGTCGATTTTCAGGTTGCTGACGATTTCAATCAGCAATTCCAGTTCGCCGGCACTGGCCGCGATGTCTTCGCCCACGCGTTTGGCGTCACTGACCTTTTTCAATCCGTCGATTTTCGCCGCTTCTTGATCGACTTGCTTTTGATACGGCAGCAGCGCGTCGTCGCGCAGCAGGAACTCGACGCAGCGGTGCGACAGCCGCTCGCCCTGTTCGGCCACTTCTGTTTCCAGCGATTCAACCAACGGCGTGTCGACGTAGCGCAAATCACGGAGCGAAATGATTTCGCCACGAATCCGGCGCAGGTCACCCAGCGAAGATACAAAATCGTCGATCACATCGAATCGCTTGTGGTGGGCCGCTTCGACGATCTCCTTGACCTGAGTCGTCACTTGCCGAGTTTGCGTCGATGTGTTCTGCTTGACGCGCACAACTTTTTCAAATTCGTCGATCGCGGAACCCGCGGCGTTTCTGATTTCACCAAGCGGATCGTTGAGGTTGAATGTCTCCGGGCTATCGATCCAAAAATACGAATCGAGAATATCTCCCGCTTCCTTGGAGATGTCGACGTACAAATTGGCGTAGGTATCTTCCTTTTCGATTAGCGTCAGCACTTCATGGCACTCGGCCATGCCCCGCACGACGTCGCGGTTGCCGATCTTGTATAGGAACGAATCCGTATTCGTTTCGGGAATGAAGTCTTCACCCACGTACGGCGTTTGCCAAATCTGGATGGCGTGGTGTTTTTGTGGTTCGTTTTGGGTCTTAAAGCAAATCATTTCCCCGGCGTGGAACATCGTGTAACCGTGGCAAACGATCGGCGTATCGACTCGCTGCTCGATCAGATTGTACTGCAGCAAGATATGCGTGCCGGCCAGGCGGTTGTAAAAAACATACAGAAAGTCTTCGCCGTTCGGCGCAGCTAGACGCCGTTCGAATAGCATGTCGGAATGATTGCTCTCGAACGTCTTATGTTCGCCGCTCTGCAGATAATAGCCGTTGGAGAAGATGAGCCCGTGGTCGTCCGGCAGCAAAACGCAAGCTTGGGCGATCGAATCCAGCCGCCGCGCCTGCTGAATCTTCTCGTTGTAGACGATGTAGCGGAATTCCTTCTCTTGATAGGGACGGATCTTCAGTAGGATGATGTTTCCCACCAGCGCGTAATAGATTTCCGCGTCGTCCAGAGTCTGATCCAGATTCTCGACATCTTCCGAGTAAATGCCTTCGCCGGAGTCGGTGTTGTTTTCAATCTTGATCGTCAGATCGCCGGCGACCGTTTCCACGAACACGCGATCGTCGATCGAAATGTGCGGATGCTCGCCAAAGTGGTGCATATCGCGCGTCGTACGTTTCCAGTCGAATTCATGCTGAGGTGGAAACTTGACTTCGTGATCGCTGCGGTTGTCCATGTACTCCAACTGGCCGCCATGGATCGCCCATTTAAATGTCTTGATGTCCGTCACGTTCTTGCCAACGCGAAACACCATATACAAATGCGTGCCCGTCATGAAGAACCGGGCAAACACCGCGCTTTTGTAATAGCGGTAGACCTCTTTGAAGTCGCGTTGGAACTGCTCGTTATGAAGCAGTTCCAACGATTGCTGGTGAAACACGCCATCCGCAAAGCGGAAAATCGAAAAGACGTCTTCGAGTTTGATCTCGGTCTTGAGGCCGAAATGCACGTTGTAGCCGAACAGCAGCAAGTCGCCCAACGCCACCATGCTGCGCGGAACGCAGTTGTGAGCGGTTGTAATCCGCTCGGTGCCCAGCAATTGCATGTCGATCGAACCGAAGACTTCCTTGCGGGCGTCGTTCAGTTGATCCAGCCGGCGGCGCAGTTCTTTCCCGTGCGACGTCAGCCGGTTGCGGATGATTTCGTAGGTGCCCGCTTCCAGCTCGTTTTGCGGCGCGTTTTCGGTTTTAGCGACGGGTTCGTTTTCGGCTTGAGGCATCGCTGGTGGTCCAACGAGTAGATTTTAGGGCGACCGAGTTCCGAAGCGACCCAGTCAAGGGTCGGAACTAAGTCTGAATAAATGGAATCGATCCCAGGTGCCACCGGCTTTGCCAGTGTGGGCTGAGTGGTTTTGACGACGACGCTTGCAAAGCAAGTGCCACACAGCCGCCCCCAAGGGAATAGATCGTTTTCGTAGTTAGCCGCACCCAACAGCCGCGAATGCGGCGACAGCATGTAGCCCCAGGCGTCAGCCTGGGGGCATGTTCCGCCCCCGCGCTCCAAGCCGCGAAAGCGGCGACAGCAACGGGCTCGCGTCCTGTCACCGCATTCGCGGCTACGGTTTTCCTCCCCTCGCCCACCATGGGCTTACGCCCATGGCTACATGCTTTCGCGGCATTCGCCGCTAACGGAATCTCGATTTGCATGGCAAAGGGCTGACTCATTAACTATCACTGTCTTCGTTGATCGTTGCGGGTGCCGCCGACTCCGCCGGTGCGGGCTGAGTGGTTTCAACAATGCCACTGGCAAACAAACACTCAGCCACTCAAAAAACGCGAACTCTCTACTTGTTGCCGTCTTTGTTTTGTGTCGCACTGGCATCGTTGCCCGCCACGCCAACGTCGTCGAGCTTCAACGCATCGACTTTCTCATCGGAGAGTCCCACGTTCGAGGCGAGTCCCAGCAGGCGGTTTAGTTCGGTGCGAACACCGTCGCTCTTGGTCAGGCCGATCATTTTGGCGATCAACGCGGCGATCGAAAGATCCTTGATGTCGTCGGTACTCAAGTTGAACTGCTCGACCAGCGATTGCATCTTATCGCGAAAGTACTCGGGATTCCCGCTGAAGAACGTGTTCTTGACGTCGGTCGCCACGGTGCTGCCGTTGACGAAACGGTCGACCACTTTGCCGGCCTTGACCGAGTTCAGCATGCGATCGAAGAACTCTACCTCGCCGCCGACGATATCGATGTGGGCACTCTTGAGCGCTTCGCCAACCAGATTCGACTGGGCGGTGGCGATATCGGTTTGAGCTTGGATCGCCGCGATCTCGATGTCTTTGTCCTTGCTGAGGCGAATCTTGAACTCCTCGTGCTCGCGGCCCACGCCGTCGAACAGCTTCATCGCTTCGGCCTTTTCTTCGATGCCCTTGGCCTCGCTGCTGTATTTCAATCGCGACACGGTAGCCTCGGCCGTCCCCTTCTTTTCGACAGCGACGGCTTTGGCCTCTTGGCCCTTGGCTTCGGCGACCAGCTTCTTCTGGATAACATTGGCTTCGGCCGTGCCCGTCTTCTCCGTGGCCGTCGCTTTGGCTTCCATGACGTGGGCTTGCGCCAGTCCTAGAGCGGCTTCGTCGGCCGTCTTGGCCTCGGCCAGCATTTTGGTGGCTTGCATATTCTTTTCCGATGCCGCCCGATCGGCTTCCGCTTCAATGACGGTCTTTTCAGCCGTCAACGAGGCCGACTGTTTTGCCGCGTCGGCGGCTTTTACCTGTTTGACCAGGGCCTGTTGCGCCATCTCTTCCGCAGCCGTGATCGACACTTGTTTCTGTCGGTCAGCGCCGGCAAACGCTTCGGTGTCTTTGATCCGCTCTTGTTCTTCAACAACCGCGCGCTCCACGACAACACGTTCCCGAATGACTTCCTGGATGTTTCGCTTTTCGACTTCGATGTCCTTTTCTTTCTCGACCTGCGCCACACCAACGACGCGTTCCCGTTCGGTCGCTTCCAGCATGCGATCCTTTTCTACGCGTTCTGTTTCGACGGCGTCGGTGCGTTCTTTGTTCCTGCGGGCCACGATAATTTGGCGGTCTTTGTTTTCTTCGGCAACGTGCAGTTCTTCCTCGGTCTGAATGCGGGCCCCCTCGGCTCGAAGCCGCTCTTCTTCGCGGACCTTGGCCGCCTGAGCTTGCTCGCGAGCGGCGATTTCGGCGATTTCGCGTCGCTGCTTTTCTTCAGCCTCGACTTGTTGCTTTTCAAGTTCCAAGATCGCCTCCCGCGCTTCGACATCTTGTTTCTTGATCGTCTTTTCTTTCTCACGCCTAATATCGTTGGCAATAATGTGCTCTTGCGATGTCAAGTCCGTGATCTTCTTGATGCCTTCCGCGTCCAGCACATTTTGCGGGTTCAGTTTTTCGATCGGAGTTTGTTCCAAGTAGTCGATCGCGCAATCGTCCAAAACATAGCCGTTCAAATCCGTGCCAATAACATTGAGGATCTCTAGTTTGAATTTGTCACGCTCGATATACATCTCAACGAAATCGAACTGCTTTCCGACAGTCTTCAGTGCTTCGGAAAACTTGGCGTCAAACAGTTCTATGAGTGCTTTTTGTTCCGACGCTCGTTTGCAGCCAAGAGCTTGGGCTACCTGTTTGATATCGTCAACTTGGTTGTTTACTCGGACAAAGAACGCAACCTCAATGTCCGCGCGGATATTGTCCTTGCAAATCAACCCGCCCTCGCCTCGTCGAGCGATCTCGATTCGCTTGACCGATAAGTCCATCCGATCGAAGCGATGCACAATTGGGATTATCCACATTCCATCTCCAGTGATGGCGCGTAATCCGCCGCGGCCTGAGCGAACGATTGCCTCCTCGGGTCCAACCTTCTGGTAGAACTTGGCTAACATCACGGCGAAGCCAACGAGCAAGAATACTCCGGCGACCACGACGACTCCCACGACCATCCAGAATCGGGGATCCGTGACTAATGAATCTTGTGCAAACAACGGGGAGTTACCGATCAAAACATCACTCATTTTCCACCTCATCAGTCGCCTTTTTTCCAGCTTTTTCGATCAGATAGACATTATCGTCCGGATCGTAGTCCACGATTCTTACTCGTTCACCCTTGGGCAACACCCCTTGCACGGTTCTCACGTTGAGTAGCAAGGGGGCCCCATTGGAACGGAACCTCGCTTGGCCTGCTCGTTGAGATACTTCAGCGGTCGTCGCCTCTCCTAATCTTCCAATCAGTTCTTCCGCCGACACCGGTTCGACGGGATCAAATTTTCCTCGCAACGGTTGAGTCAACAATTTCGCTGGAACCAAGGCTACCGCGGCGTTGCGGACCACAATTCCAACAATCAGCCAAATTCCCTCCTGATCCTCCGGCATCCGCCACAACATGGAAATTGCCCAAAACGAAATGGCGAATACGCTGAGCCAAATGTTAAACGGCAATGTGCCAATGTTCAGGAACTTCAACGAGACCGCTCCGATGCTCATCACCGAATCGAAAGTCGAGTCGGCATCAAAATCCGCGTCGAAGTCCAAATCCAAGTCAAACAGATCGAGCCCCACCGCCCCCACCACGAACAGCAACCAATAGAAGGTCACCAGCAATAACAAAATCGAGGCCGGCAGGACGGGTCCCGTAAAACATGTTTCCAGAAAATCGGTCATATTTGAATCAAATCTACGTTACGGTAAAGCCGAATGGCGGTGTCGGCGGACACCTCGCGGAAGGTATTCGTCGGCCGGTCGTATAGATTATGTGGATTCGTACGGAATATGGAAAATTTCCGAACGGCAATTAGCACGCGCAGGGCGGGCTCGCCGGTCCTGCAAGTGCTTGTGTTTCACTCTTTATCTTCCAGGCTCACAAGCCGGTCCTCAGGATCGGTCGTAAGGACAAGCCCGCGAAAGCGGTACTCCTGCGGGCGTCCGTTGGAGTGAAGCTGCAAAGCAATGGGCGACTCCTGCAACATCTCCGGCTTGTCGGTGAAGTCGAACACCAGAGTGCCGTTGGCGGCGAACCGAATCCGGTTCCCGATGACAAGAATCTCAATCTGGTTCCAGTCGCCTTTCTGTTCGACCTTGGGCCCCGGGCCGCGCGGCACGACACGGTTTCGCCGATAGGCATCCCAGATGCCCCAGTCGTGACAGAACATGAGCAGTGGCCCGCGAAAACCAAAAGCATTGTCGCCCTTGTCGGCAAACCGTTCACCCAGCGCGGCGACCGCCGAGTGCATCGTGGAATGCTGGGGCGACATCGTCTGCTTCACTTCCAGCAGCAGCCGAAAGTCGCGGTACTTTTCCTTGGTGAACAGATAGGTGCTGGACGGCACTCGCTTCTCATTGGCTCCTTTGATAGCGCCATCTTCAACCGACCAGTACTTCTCCGCTCCTTCCCATCCGGTCAGATCCTTGCCGTTGAACAAGCGAACTGGTGTTTCGGATGCGGGCAGTCGTTTGACCAGCGAATCGAATTCCACGGCCGCATCATCCTCGCCCGCCCGCGGCACCAGCTTCTTGATTTGTGACTTGTCGTCCGCGCGGACGGGAATCGCGATCGCAACGGCCAGAAGAATCCAAAAACCGAGAAGTTGTTTAGATGGCATAGTGAATCCTGCTGCATCAAGGTTGAAGCCACTTTCGCATTCTGACCCCGTGGCAGGCAAAGAGCAAGTCGCCCGCGCGCATTCCTTGCTGCCCTCGTATTGCCACGGCGACGACAGCCGGCGACAACGCTTCTAGTCAAACAGATCCGGGTGGTAGACGCTCGCCCGAGCCGAAACACCGCCAGCGACCGAATCGTCGGTTGAGCTTGCTATTTCGGCGACTTGTGCTTGTCGCCGGCCAGGTCTTCTTGCCATTGTTTGACAAGCTGCATGGCTTCCAGTGGAGTGATCGAATTGAGGTCCGTTTGCCGAATTCTGTCCAGCAGCGGATGGTCGTACGGAGCGAACAGCGTCAACTGAAGATCGCGCCGCGGATGTTGCTTTCTCTTTTTTTCGACCTTGGGACGTCCCTCGTCGTCGAGATGCTCGGATTCAAGTTGAGCCAAAATCTGTTTGGCCCGCTCGTTCACTTCCTGGGGCACGCCCGCCAGCCGCGCGACGTGAATTCCGTAGCTTTTGTCCGCCGCCCCTTCGACGATCTTATGCAGAAAGACGACGTTATCCTCCCACTCTTTGACCGCAACGTTTAGATTCTTGATGCCCGAAAGACTCGTTTCCAAATCCGTCAGTTCGTGATAATGCGTGGCGAACAGCGTGCGGCAGGCGATCACGTCGTGAATGTGTTCCACAATAGCCCAGGCCAACGACACGCCGTCGTAGGTGCTGGTGCCGCGACCGATTTCGTCAAGAATCACCAAGCTGCGCGGTGTGGCCGTGTTCAGGATACGTGCCGTTTCCGTCATCTCCACCATGAACGTACTTTGGCCGCGAGACAGTTCGTCGCTGGCCCCGACGCGCGCGAAGATGCGGTCGGCGACCCCGATCGTGGCCTGCTTGGCTGGCACGAAGCTGCCGATTTGAGCCATCAGGGTGATCAGCGCGACCTGCCGAATGTAGGTACTCTTTCCCGCCATGTTGGGGCCGGTTATCAGCAGAATCAGGCCGTCGTCGCTGTCCGCCGTGCAATCGTTGGGAACGAACGTGCCTTGCGGTTCGATAATGTCCAATACGGGATGCCGACCCTCGACAATCTCCAGTAGCGGGTCTTCCACCATCACCGGCCGGCAATAACCCCGTTCGCAAGCCAGTTCCGCCAGTGAAATGAGTACATCAAGCTGGGCGAGTACCGAGGCGGTCGACTGCAGCCGCTTTCCCGTGGCGTGGACTTCGTCGCGAAGCTTGACGAACAAATCGTACTCCAGATCCTTTGCCTTTTCGTCCGCCGAGAGTACCTTCTCTTCGTATTCCTTGAGCTGCGGTGTGATGTATCGTTCGGCGTTCTTCAGCGTTTGTTTTCGAATGTACTCGTCGGGAACTTTCTCGCGATGGGCGTTGGTGATTTCGATGTAGTAGCCAAAGACCTTATTGAAACCGACTTTGAGATTCGTGATGCCCGACTTCTTCGTTTCCTCGGCCTGGTACTGCGCGATCCACTGCTTTCCGCCGGTGGCCAGTTCGCGCAGCCGGTCGAGTTCGTCGTTGTGCCCGCCACGAATAAACCCTCCTTCGCGAGAAGTGAGCGGGCAATCGTCGACCAGCGCGGCTTCGAGTTGGCTGCGCAGTTCGGGGCACAGGTCCAGCGCTTGTTCCAATTCGCACAGCAGCGGACTCTTGCGGCCCGTCAGCTTGGCTTTCAGTTTCGGCAGGCTGGCCAAGGTTCGGCTGATGAAACTGAGATCTCGTGGAGTGGAACGCCCCGTGGCAACGCGCGCCAGCAGCCGCTCGAGATCATAGACGTCCCGCAAGTGCTCACGCGCGTCGCGACGCAAGTTCGCGTCGCACGTTAGTTCCTCCACCGCGTCTAGCCGGGCGTTGATTGCATCGATCCGGGTAAGCGGACTGGCAATTCGCTCGGCCAGCAAACGCGATCCCATCGAGGTCACGGTTCGGTCCAGCACGGCAAGCAGCGATCCTTCACGGCGGCCTTCGCGCAGAGTTCGCGAGATCTCCAAGCTGCGTCGGGTCGCCTCGTCGATTTCCAACGTCGTTCCGACCCGGTAGGGCGCAATCCGGTCGATATGATCGAGCGACGACTTTTGGGTTTCCACCAAATAATCCAAAACCGCACCGGCGGCCCGCAGTGCCAAGCCGTCGTCGTCGGAAAACCCAAAGCCGTCGAGCCGGTGAGTTCGAAACTGCTTTGTCAGCGTCTTCTCGGCGGCCTCTCGCGAAAAGGCCCAGCCCGGCCGAGTCGTGACCGTCGCGTCGCGGAACAAATGCGCTGGCAACGGCGCGGCCCCGTCGCTAACCAGGCACTCGGACGGATTGATCCGCGCCAATTGATCGCCCATTTGCGTGGCGGGAAACATGGCGGCTTGAAAATGCCCGGTCGAAAGTTCGGCCCAAGCGATGCCGACAAATTCCGCCTGCCCGTCCGCGCCGACCGTGTCCGAGACGATCGCGGCCAAGTAATTGCTCTCGCGGGGATCCAACAGCGTGTCGTCGGTCAAGGTTCCTGGACTGACCACACGCGTCACTTCGCGCTTCACGAGCCCTTTGGCCTTGCGCGGATCTTCGACTTGTTCGCAGACCGCCGCTCGATGGCCGGCCCGAATCAGTTTGCCGACGTAGATATCCACTTGATGATGGGGAAACCCGGCCATCGGAATCGGATTTTCGCCCTTGTCGCGGCTGGTCAGCGTCAGCCCCAGTACCCGCGCCGCCGTTTTGGCGTCCTCATAAAACAACTCGTAAAAGTCGCCCATGCGGAACAACAAGATCGCGTCGCCGCAAGCTTCCTTGGCATCCTCGTACTGCTGCATCATCGGTGTTGTGGCCATGCAAAATGTTTTAAAGCGCAATCGAAACAGTGGCAAGGTAACCGAGACGAATGAGGAGCGACCGGGCGGCCCTATATCCTTCTTGACCGTCACACTTTCCGTGGGATGACATTCGCCCTATTTCGCTTTGTCTGGGATTGGCGAATAAATCGCTGCTTCCGTCGGGACGAGGCCGACGGAGAGCCCTGGTTGCCTGCGGAAGGCGAGTAGCTGCTCAGTTGTTGCTCACGCCGGGGCAAGCCCGACGGAAGCGATGGGGCGGGGCTTTTCGCCTTGAGAGTCCAGAACGAGTAAAATTCCAGAAAGAGTAAAATAGTTCGCATGAGTTTCGTCGGGCTTGCCCCGGCGGCAACACAACTGCGAGGCTACCAAAGATCGTGTAATGCGTACCGCTCTCCGTCGGGCTGGCCCCGGCGGAAGCAACGATTCAGCGTTGGGGCCATGAAACCATTTACACCCTCGAGAATACAACTCCCGCCTTCCAATTGAATTGGTCGGTCAGCCTATTTGGCCGCGTCGCTTTGCCGCCGTCGTCGAAGTGGCTGAACCAGCTCGGCGCGGCCACCGAACGTGACGGCGTTCGCATACTGAACTTTCGACACGCTCAAGCAAACGTGGGGCAATTTCTTGTGAGTACGCCACCGCAACTGTCGCCTTCGAACATCGTGCGGTTACTCAAGGGTCGATGGCAATACTTGATCCGTGCGGATAACCCCAATGCGTTTCGCCGCAATTATTTCATCGGCAGTGTTGGCGAGGCGAACTGTCGAGTCCTCGATAAGTACATCGCTGGCCAAACATCGAAGCATCCCATGGCTGACCCCAAGGTGCAGCGGAGGATCGAAGCATTGCAGTTTCACGATGAGGCCGTCGACCTCGGACAGACGATGACGGGTAACTACGGTCAGTTCGTATACAGCCTACAGGTGGTCGTGGAAAACGAAGGGAACGAGATTCGTCAAAGCGTTTTGGCGCGCTCCCGCTCCGTGATCATTCGAACTGCCGCCAAGAAGGACTGGCGACTATCCCGGATCGGGATCTTGAGCAACCACATGCATGTTCTGTTGGGTGCGAACGTGACCCAGTCGCCGGGTGAGGTCGCCATCTCGTTGATGAACAACATTGGCGTATGGGCAGGGAATGAAACCGGTGTTTCGCTTTAGCTATTATGTGGGGACATTTGGGAAATATGATCGAAACGCCGTCCGGCGCTCGGCTGGAATCAGCGAATGAATCGTCGCTTCCGCCGGGACGAGCCCGACGGAGAGCGGTTATGTATTTGGCAATCTTAGGTAGCTTGGCAGTTGTGTAGCCGCCGGGGCAAGCCCGACGGAAACTCTCGCGAATTAGTCTACGCATCGGGAACTTTCATCGCCAAATAACCCCGCCTCATTGCTTCCGTCGGGCTTGCCCCGGCGTGAGCGACAACTGAGCAGCTACTCACCCTCTGCGGCAACCACGGCTCTCCGTCGGGCTCGTCCCGGCGGAAGCAACGACTCAAGGATGGGGCCATGACCACACCCGCAGCCCATTTCGCGGGTGAGTCGAAATCCGGATCTCGGCTTTGTATAATCAATGGGTCGCGAGTCGCTTGCCGGCTTCCTCACCTTCACGTTCCCACCCTCTATGATCAAGGAGATTCAACTTGACCCACCCACGCAAAGTACTTACCGCAGTCGCCCTCACCGCCTTGTTCCTCGCCGCTTCCAGCGCGAGCGCGGAACTCAAGGTCGGCGATGTCGCCCCAGATTTCCAATTGAAGGGATCCGACGGAAAGACTTACAAGCTTTCCGAATTCAAAAACAAGCAAGCCGTTTTATTGGCTTGGTACCCCAAATCTTTCACCGGTGGCTGAACGGCCGAATGCTCTTCGCTGCGTGCCAGCGATATTGACGAGTCGTTTGATGTCACGTTGATCAATGGAAAACCCTTTACGGTCGCCAAGTCCAAGGGCTCGGGGCTGGACAAATTTGATGTCGCCGTGTTTTCCGCAAGCTGCGACACGGCGGAGACGAACAAGAAGTACGCCGCCGAATTGAAACTTGACTATCCCATCCTCAGTGATCCGACAAAGTCCACCGCCGAAGCCTATGGCGTGGTCCACGGCAATCGCCGCGTGCCGGAACGATGGACTTACATCATTGGAATCGATGGCAAGATCCTGCACATCGACAAGGGGGTGAAAACTCGCAGCCATGGCGCGGATCTAAGCGCCAAGCTTGGCGAATTGGGTGTTGCCAAGAAATAGCATCCCCGCGCAATTTCGTGAAATGCCGTCCGATTCTGTCCGGCCATTATGCGCCGGGCAGAATCACGTCGGCCAGCAGGCCGCTCTTGAGTTCCCGAATCACCATCAGGAACTTTTCGATGTCGACCGGTTTAGTCATGAAGCTGTCGACTTCGAGTTCTTCGTCGACGACCTGTTCGCGTGCCTCGTCGGATGCCGTCAAGACGACGATGGGAATGGACTTCAAATGGAAGTCGCCCTTCAATACCGTCAGCACTTCTCGCCCGTCTTTTTTGGGCATCAGCAGATCTAGCAGGATCAAGTCGGGCCGCGGAGCTTGGGCAAATTTCCCCTTGCGAAAGAGGAACTCAAGGGCTTCTTCGCCGTCACGTAACAACGTCAGCCGATGTTGAACTTGTCCTTCCTTGAGGGCCAGCATGGCAACCCGTGCGTCCAGCAAACTATCCTCGACCAACAGGATTTCCATTGGCCGGCCAACCATTTCTTCTTGCGACATGTTGTTGTCACCTCAAAAATGTGACCTAGATGAAGAGACCGCCAAGACACACGCTATCTGGACGCGGACGACTGCTTTCATTTCAACAACAAATGAGCGCTTCGGCAAGTCAATTCCGCCAATTGCTGGACCTTCGGCGGCTGACCGACGACGCATCGACGCATCCACCACGGGTTATGGTTCCGGCTCATGCGCCCCGCGGCACTTGACGGGGCGGAAATACACAATCAGATTAACCGACAAGCATTCAGGGGGTTTGCCAGAGCGGATGTTCTCCCGTGGAAGGGCGGAATCCATCAAACTTCCGTCATGAATGAGTCACGAGGCAGGGCCACGGACCGATTCTAGCTGGTCGATGATCGCCAATGAAATTCACGACTTACCGAGCGCTGCTTGTCGAAGACAGCACCTTTGACGCCAAGCTGATCGAAGAGATGGTGGCCCACGCCCAAACGGCCAGTTTTCAGATTGAGATTGAAAGCGCTCGCGATTTGGCGAATGCCTTGCGGCGCTTGGAGACGGGTGGGATCGATGTCGTCGTGCTGGATTTGACTCTACCGGACAGCTTCGGCATTACAACTTTTACGGAATTGCAAAACGCGGCCCCCGAGATCCCCGTGGTCGTGGTCAGTGGAATTGGCCAAGAATCGATTGCCATGGAGGCATTGAAGCTGGGCGCGCAGGACTACATCGTCAAGGATCAGCTCGACGCCAACGTGCTGCCCCGGTCTTTGCTTTATGCCATCGAACGCCATCGGCTGCACCGTTCGTTGCGGGCCAGCGAAGAGCGGTTTCGTCAATTGACCGAGAACATGCACGAGGTCTTCTGGCTGCACGATGTCCAGCAGCAGCGACTGCTGTATGTGAGTCCTGCTTATGAGCGAATCTGGGGCCGCAAGCGCGAAGAACTGGACCAACTGACGAAAGATTGGGTCGATGCGATTCACAGTGACGACCAGGCAAGTGTTTTTCACGCCGCCTCGGACAAGCTGATCGACCGTCCGTTCAGCCAGGAATATCGCATCGTGCGGCCCGATGGAACGACCCGCTGGATTTGGGACCGGGGCGTGCCCATTCGAAATGCCAAGCAGGAGGTTTACCGGATCGCCGGCACCGCCGAAGACATCACCGAGCGGCGGCATCTGGAAAAAGAAGTGCTTGAGGTAAGCACGCGGGAACAGCAACGCATCAGCCAAGATCTGCACGATACGGTGGGCCAAGAGTTGACGGGACTTAGCTACATGGCCCGCAGCCTGGCTCGCAAACTATCCGAACGCGATGCCGCCGAAGCGGATCTTGCCGAGGAAATCGTCTCCGCGATGCAGCGGACATTGGGCGAAGTTCGCGGAGCCATTCGAGGGCTGGCCCCCGTGGAAGTCGACGTCAACGGTCTGATGGTGGCCCTTGAGCAATTGGCCCACAATGTCCAGCGCCGCATCGGGTTGTCCTGCAAATTCCAGTGCGACCGGCCTGTGCCCGTGGAAGACATCGATGCGGCGACCAACCTCTACCGTATTGCCCAGGAATCGATCAACAATGCCGTCCGGCACGCCCGGGCTGATAGCATTTTGGTCCGGCTGGAGTCCCAAGCGGGCCGAGTTATGTTACAAATTACAGACGATGGCGTGGGGATTCAGCATCCCGATCAGCAACAAGGAATGGGATTGCGGATCATGCGTTATCGGGCAACGGCCATGGGCGGCACGTTGGACATCCAAAGCCAACCGGATCTTGGAACGTCCGTAACTTGTTCTCTAAAACAGGATCTTCCCGATGGTGACCCAATTGCCAAATCCGGCTGAACAAGAAACCCCGCCCGAAGTGGTTCGTCGAATCTTGATCGTTGACGATCATGCCTTGGTGCGCCACGGGCTAACCGAGTTGATTTCGGGAGAACCTGATCTTGAGGTCTGCGCTGAAGCCGCCGACATGGATGAGGCGTTGAAACAGGTCGAACAGCAGCGCCCCGATTTGGTCGTGGTAGACATTTCGCTGCAAGACGGCAACGGATTGGAACTGATCAAACGCATCAAGGCCAAATCGGCGAACGTGACGATGATTGTAGTTTCGATGCACGACGAAACGCTGTTCGCCGAACGGGCGCTGAAAGCCGGTGCGATGGGCTACATCAACAAGCAAGAGGCCACCGACCAGGTCATCGACGCCATTCGGCAAGTGCTGACGGGGCATATTTACCTGAGCGACGAAATGAAGGATCGGGTTCTTTACGGTGTCGTGACGGGTGAGCGGCCAGCCCATTTCTCGTCGATCGAAAAGTTATCCGACCGTGAACTAGAAGTCTTTGAATTGATTGGCCGCGGCTTTTCGACCAGGCAGATCGCGACCAAGTTGCATCTGAGTATTAAGACGATCGAAACGCATCGCGAACACATCAAGGAAAAGCTGGGTTTGAAGAACGCCTCGGAATTGAACCAGCATGCGGTGCGCTGGGTGCTGGAGATTTCGCAGGGTTCTAGTTAAATTCAGGCAGCGGCCAAACGGATTAGTTCGCCCGCTTTTCCGGAATCTCGATCCCCATATCTTCCATCAGCATCTTCATGTCATCCCAAACTAGGCGTTTGGCACTGTCCGTTCGCAGCAGATAAGCGGGATGATAGGTGGCGATCACCTTGATGTCGCCATGCAGAAAGAACCGCCCGCGAAGCTTTCCAATACTCTGCGTGGTCTGCAGCAGATTTTGAGCGGCCACGCTGCCCAGGCAGCAAATGTATTCGGGCTGAATGATCTCCAGTTGCCGCCGCAGAAATCCACTGCAATTGTCGGCTTCCTCGGTACCCGGGTTCCGATTGCCAGGTGGGCGGCATTTGAGAATATTGAGAATATAAACGTCTTCGCGACGAAGCGTGCAGGCTTCAATGATTTTTGTCAGCAATTTGCCCGCCGCCCCCACGAAGGGCTCGCCTTGGCGATCCTCATCCGCTCCCGGCGCTTCTCCTAAAAAACACAGTCTGGCCCGCGGATTGCCGACGCCAAACACGGTTTGCGTTCGCGTGCTGGCCAATTCATGGCACAAATCGCACCGGGCAACCTCCTCGTTCAATACGCGTAGCTGCTGTTGTTCGTCTGGCTTTCGCGAAACCGAGTCGCCGGGCTGGGGAGAAGGATCTTGTGCGACTGCGGCCGGGGCGGGGAGGGGGACGGCAACTCGCGGCAAGTCCTTAACACCTGACCGCTGAAGACTCTGGAGGGTCTGAATCAGGGTGCGTTGTAGAGTTTCTTCGTTCATTGGGCCCAGAAACCCCTTCCATTGAGCCGGTTTGCACGCCGAGACACTGAGTATACGAGAGGCACCATGGAACGGCCAGCAGACGACCGGCGGGCGACAAGAAAATCGCCAAGCAGCACTCTCCGTTTACGAATAGCAGGGCGAATTGGACGTGCTGCGGCCCCGTGGAGCCATCCTTGGGGCTGCACACGAGCGGTGCCAGCAGCCTGTCCTTGCCAGGAATCATCAACTATGATGATAGTTGAGAAAGTTTCGCGCGAGCGTAATGGTGGCAGCGTCGCAAGCTGCCGCGACCGAATACTCGCACCCAACCCAATGGCTCGTTGGTCGCTCGGAAGCGAATGCAACGGCTTTCGCAGTTGAAATTATCTAGACCATGCCCGTTCCAAAAGTTGTCATCGTCGGCCGGCCCAACGTCGGAAAGTCCAGCATTTTCAATTGGCTGGCCAGGCGACGTTTGGCCATCGTCGACGACACGGCGGGCGTCACCCGCGACCGCATGACCTTTTTGATGAACGAAAAGGATCGTTTTTTCGATATCGTCGATACGGGCGGAATGGGCGGTCAAGACGTCGACAACTTGACCAAGGAAATCGAAGAACAAATCACCGAAGCGATCGACTCCGCCGCCGTGATCCTGTTCGTGTTGGATACGATGGCGGGCATTACTTCACTGGACGAAGAAGTTTCCACCAAATTGCGTTACGTGGACAAACCGATTCTCTGTGTCGCCAACAAAGCGGACAGCCCCAAATGGGATTCCGACGCCAACGATTTCTATCGGCTGGGACGCGGCAAGATTGTCACCGTCAGCACCAAGGCCAATCGTGGCCGTGAGAATCTGCTGAACCTGATTTGCGAACGATTGCCCAAGGAGAACGACGACCCTCCCTCGACCGAACCGGTAATGAAGGTTGCCATCGTGGGTCGACGAAACGTTGGAAAGAGTACCTTCGTCAACACGCTGGCTGAATCAAAACGGATGATCGTCAGCGAAGTGCCGGGAACCACACGCGACAGTGTCGACATTCGATTTGAAATGGATGGCAAAACCTTCGTGGCCATCGATACTCCGGGTCTGCGGCGAGGGAAAAGCGTACGCACCGATATCGATTTTTACAGCACGCATCGCGCTCAGCGTAGCATTCGGCACGCCGATATCTCGCTGCTGTTCTTTGATTCCTGTCAGCGGCTGAGCAAGGTCGACAAGCAACTGTGCAAATACATTTCGGAACAGTACAAGCCCTGCATCTTTGTCGTCAACAAATGGGACCAGCTTCACAAGCAGATGCCGACGGAAAAATGGGTCACGTATCTGCGCGACAATTTCAAGACGATGTGGTACGTTCCGATCGCCTTTATCACGGGACAGACCGGCAAGAATGTCAAGGCTCTGCTGAACCACACCCAGATGCTGTTCAAGCAATCTCGCGAGCGGATCAGCACGGGCCCGCTGAACCGACTGGTGCGTCAGGCGATCCACCATCATCCGCCGGGGGTCTACCAAAATCGCCGGCCCAAAATCTACTACGCAACTCAAGTCGCCGAACAGCCGCCAACCATCGTCATGATGTGCAGCAATCCCAAGGCGTTTGACAATACTTATCGCCGTTACTTGCTGAGCGTGCTTCGGGATCAGCTCGACTTTGGAGAAGTTCCGATCAAACTGTATCTGCACACTCGGCACCGGGAAGACAACCGCGACGAAATCAGCCCCAAAGTGGTGGCGAAGAATGAAGCGTAGCGCCTTGTCCCTTTTAGAAGTGGGGTTGAAGTCCAGGCCTTAGCCTGTCTTCTCGGCCTGAAAGCTGTACTCCAACTCCAGCATCAGCTTTGATAGCGCACTACGTTTCGCGACACCAGGCCCTTCGCATGGGCATTCTTCTTACTTACAACCGCCAACGGGTCCTCCCTTATGCGCATCGACAATGATCCCAAACTTGACTTTGACGATGTCCTGATTCGCCCCAAGCGTTCGGAAGCTCCTAGTCGAGCGGCGATTATATTGCCGCGACGATACAGCTTTCTCAACAGCGGCGCGGAGTGGACGGGGATTCCCATCATCGCCTCGAACATGGATACCGTGGGCACGATGACGATGGCCCAGGCGCTGGGCCCAGAGATGATGACCTGTCTGCACAAGTACTACGACGCCGACAAGCTCATCGATTTCTTTGGCAACGAATCCCAGCAGGTCAGTAACTTTTTTACGCTGGGTATCAAGGACGACGAATTCGAGAAACTGCGATCCGTGAAGGCAAAGACCGATCTGCGTTTTGTCTGCGTCGACGCGGCGAACGGATACACTCAGTTTTTCGTCGATCGCGTCAAGCGAATTCGTGAAGTCTTTCCGCACGTGACGATCATGGCCGGAAACATCGCCACGCCCGAGATGGTGCAAGAACTGTTGATTTCGGGCGCGGCCGATATCGTCAAGGTTGGCATTGGGCCCGGCAGTGTTTGCGCGACTCGCCGTACGACCGCCGTTGGTTACCCGCAACTGTCGGCCATCATCGAGTGTGCCGATGCGGCCCACGGATTGCGCGGTTATGTCTGCGCGGACGGCGGCTGCAAAACGCCGGGAGACGTCGTAAAAGCCTTCGCGGCCGGAGCCGATTTCGTGATGCTCGGCAGCATGTTGGCCGGACACGACGAATGTGAAGGAGAATGGATCGAAGAAGACGGCCAGCGCGTCGGCATGAAGTTCTACGGGATGTCGAGCCGCACGGCGCTGGAAAAGTACGCAGGTGGCCGCCGGGACTATCGGGCTTGTGAAGGGAATGAAGTGGTCGTACCCCACAAAGGCCCTGTCAAAGAAACGCTGCAGGAGATCACCGGAGGCATCCGCAGCGCTTGTGCCTATGTCGGTGCCGAACGACTAAAAGATCTTTCGAAATGCACGACCTTCGTAGTCTGCCACCGCCCCCATTACGGTATGTTCGATTAAGTGGATGACGTGGCGACTCGCCCAATCCCGCGCCTCATCCCACCGAGCCATTCGAAGTTAGGATCGTTCGGGCAATTAGTGTCCCGTTAGCCGGAATGCGTTAGCGTCCGGTTCTGAAAAACCGGGGCTAACGCCCAACGGCTGATCAAAACGCGACACTTGTTTCGCGAACGATCCTTAGGCCATTCTTGCCCGCAGCCGGAAATACCCCAGTAGTTTGCGTTCCGACAACTGCTGGGCAAGCTGCCATGCGCGAATTTCGAGTTTCGAGACTGAGCCCATTCGGCCCGCCGCCTGGGCATCGAGCAGTTTGGCTAGATCGGTGGAAAGGCACTCCGTCGCGTCACGCCAATCGTCCACGGTGAACCCGGTTTCCGACAGTGTCTCCAGCCACGTTGCTTGCGTTCGGCTGCGGCCGTTCCAGCAATCAAACAATGCCTCCAGGCTCTCCCGTTCCCAGCCATCCGCGGGCTCGCGGTGTAGATACGCTTCGCCAATTGAAAGCTGTCCATCGCCTTGCAGGACCTTGCGGCACCGTCGCAACAACATGGCCAAATCGGGAAAGTGATTGAACGAACCCAATCCAAGCACCACATCGTATCGCTCTTGCGGCAATGTGACTTCCAGAAAGTCGCCGTGAGTAAAACTGACCAAGTGACCCAACGAAACAAGCTGTGTCAAACGGAGCGCGTCTTCGTAACGGACGCGAGTCAGCTCGACGCCGTGACACCGGCATCCATACTCGTGCGCGAGCAATCGTGCGGGTCCACCGAGCCCCGCGCCAATGTCGAGTACCGTGGTGCCGGGCCGCACGTTCAGTTCGGCGGCTAGCTCGCGCACCGATTTCAAGCCGCCAAGGTGATTCTGATCGGTAAGAAAGCTCTCGGAATCCTCAGCGAAATCAATCTCGGTGATCCCGGCCAGATTCCCTCGGCGTTGCTCGACGCGTTGCAAAAGGCGGGCCGCGGTCAGCGGATGATCCGCATAGGTTTGGCTAATTTTTGCGACGAGATCCTGATCCATGATGGGCTCGCGGTGGTTGTGAGGGTCGTCGCAGGCGATAGCGACTTGCCGCGTTAGTCATTGGTGGATTCCGGCGTAGGAAGGACAAGCTTGGCCTCGAAATCCGCCACCAGCGCGGCCGCCTGTTGCGCGAGATCGTCGGCACCCGCCTGATCCGCGAGTTGCAGAATGGGCCGCAGCAGCGCTTGCGGCCCGAAGAGATCGGGATTTTTCGCCGACAGGCGAGCACATTGAAGCAACGCATCGGCTTGCTCGCGCGACTGGCCCCGATGAAGGGCGTCGATCGCGTGCCCCACCGCGCGAGTCGGTTCCCCCAAGCCCATTCGGTCCATGGCGGTTTGAGCGTCGCCATGCATTTCGGCGGCTTCCTTGGCTTCGCCTAACAGACAATGCACGATCGTCAGGTTATGCAAGCAAAATCCAGCGGCCCGCGGACTTTGAACATCGTCGCCCGCCTGCCGTCCGTCGATAAAGGTGGACTTGGCCTCGTCAATCTCGCCCGAGCGAAACAGGGACATGCCCAGCGTATTGAGTACATAGACGAAGGCATCCGTCTCGGGGCGTTGCCAAGCCGCGAGCGCCCGTCGGCAATGGGCGATCGACGCCTGAAAGTCTCCGGACAATTGATGAATGGCGGACAGCACATTGTGAGCATTCCCTTCCAAGTCAGCATCGTGGGCTTGGGCCAGCAGTTCATCGGCTCTTTGACGGGCGAGCGGAAGATCTCCACGGTAGGTAAGGACAAGACATTCCTTCCGGATGCAATCCCGCGTCAGATCGACATCCCCCAATTGTTCATAGATTTGGCGCGCTCGCTTGCACGCTGCCAGCGCGCGCGTACTATCGTCCAAGTAACGATACACCGTAATCAGTTGGTGCAATGCCTGTACTTCCGCCTCCAAATCGTTCAGTTCGCGCGCCAAGTCGATCGTTTCGTCTGCGATTCGGGCGGCTTCTTCCAACGGGCCCAGGATGGTCGCCAAGGCGATCTCCGCAATGAGGAAACCACAGCGTGCTGGATCTGAAAGCGGCTGGTCCCGCAGTCGGGCGGACATCTGTCGTGCTTGCTCGCCACAACCTCGCCAGACCAGCGCGTAACTCAATTTCGCAAAGATGATCGCCGCCTGATTGAACTCGCCCGCTTCGCACAAATGTTCGAACTGCGGCACGAGATGGGTGGTGTGTTGCACTTCGACATGTCGGAGGTCTTTCAGATCCACCGATTGGATCGACCGATAATATTCCGCGGCCGCGCGGTGCATGGCCTGCAAGGACCGTTCGCCATCGGCGGGCATTTGGCTCAAGATGTACTCGCGGTCGATCGGGTGCAGCGATACAAGTTTGCTGGCCCGGTCGATGCTGGCGATATGCGTGCTGACCAGCCGGCGCAGGACCGCGGGAACATTGATTCCGGGCGAAAATTGGACCAACAGAAAGTCGAGCGCGTTCCGGGAGATGGGCCGCGCGAAAATGGCGATCGCCTGCAACACCAGACGGGCGTCTTCATCCAGTCGTCGATAGTTTTCCTTGGCCAGCTTTTGCACCACTTCTTCGTGACTGTAGAAGTCATCGGTCAGTTCGTCAATTTCGCTGAACGGGTCGTTGGCCAAGATGCCGGCTACGATTTCCAGCGCCCGCGGCACGCCAAACGTGCAACGCGCCACGCGCCGAAGTTGTTCGTCCGAGGCGTCGGCCAGCCCGTAGGTCCCGCTGGGGTCCAATTCTCGCAGCAAGGCAATCGAATCTTCCTCGGGCAATCCATCAACCAATCCCACGCGATACTCATGGCGCAGCACGTCCGCGCCAAGCGGTATGGCTTCGCGTGTGTTGAGCAACAGCCGGCAGGCGTGCGGCGTCTTGACGAAGACATCCAGAAACGACGCCAGCGCGGGGCTAGTCAGCGCGCCGCCGTCGTCCAGCAAGTCTTCCATATTGTCCCACAGCATCACGCAGGGACGATCGCCGATCGCTTCCAACAGCGACGCAAATTTCTCCTCCAGCGGCAGTTCCGACCGCACCCAAAGCTTCTTCAACCGCTCCTGCGTTTCGTTTGGCAGCAGGGAAAGTGAATCGAAAAAGAGCCGTTCGCCGGATATGCCACCGGTTCGAGTACTCAAATAGGCGATGCCGTGCAGACGCGGCAGCGAATCGGATTCGTGTTGCCAACGATGTTGTTCAAGATCCCGCAACACCTTGCAGCAGACCGCGGTCTTGCCCATTCCCCCCCGCCCGATGACCGTCACGATGCGCGGCGTTCCGGCGGCCAGAATCTGACTCATCTGTTCACGCACCAATTGGCGGTCCTTGAAGAACTCGGTAACGTCTTGCGGGCGGCGGCCGGCCGTTCGTACCATGGGAGCGTCCAGCGGGGCGCTTTTGCCTGGGCTCGGTAATTTTTCATCGCCCAATCCCCTTTCAATGCGGGCCAGTTGGGTCTTGACGCGAGATGTCCGCTGATCAATCACACTCTGAAGTTCCACGATCTTGTGATCGTAGCGCGCGACCAGTTCCGCGTCGGCCGTCGCCTGTCGAGCGGCTTGCAGTTGGGCCACTTTTTCTTCAAGCCGTTCCAGCAGAGCACGCATGGGGTCTTCCAACGCGTGCATCAACCGAGCGAACGCCTGTTCATAGCCGTTTTGGAAGTCGACAAAGTCGTGGACCTTTAGCGTCCGTGGCAATTCGCAATCCGCGATGAGCAGCGGAAACAGCGGCGTGTGATTGTTGAGCGCGTGCAGCCATTCGCCTTTGACTTGATCGGAAATCGCCGCCCCGGGCGTGGCGACGAGCAGAAGGGCGGCGGAACGACTCAGCGCGCGGTCGATTTCCGAATCCCAATCGGCTCCTTTGGGGATGTTCCGCTGGTCCATCCAAACCGGAAAGCCGTTTTCGTCGAGCCGGTCAGCCAGGTAATTCGCGAATTTTTCCCCGTCGACGCGCGCGTAAGAAATGAAAATCTGGTCGGTGCCTTCTTTTGCTGGATCGCCACCCATTGTCGCCCTTGAAATCATTCGTGAATGTTTTGTTCGTCGACGCTAATTATACGCGCCGGGGCCAATTTGTGACGCCGCGCCATAGTTGCTCGGAGCGCGCCGGCGAATTATGATCCAGAATTCGCCGCAACCCGGCTGGAAAAGTACTTCGCGTGTCCGCGCCGTCAGCTTGAAAGTGAGACCATGAAAAACTTTGCCAATTCGATCGTCATCTTGACCGTACTTTCTGTCGCGGCCCAAGCCTTCGCTCAGGAGCCGAAACCAAAACGGCCCCCTACTTGGGAGGAAAAGAAAGCTGCCAGGTTCAAGCCGATCACCGACCAGCAGCAGCAATTGATCGCCAAGGCAGTGCCAGGCAAAGCGACCATAACGCCCAAACATGATCGCCGCGTACTCGTGTTCTATCGCTGCGAAGGTTTCATTCACACCTCGATTCCCATCGCGAATCTGGCCGTCCAGGAAATGGGCCGCAAGACCGGCGCGTTCAAAGTGGATCTAGCCGATACCTATGACGTGTTCGATGCCGGGAATCTAAAGAAGTACGATTGCTTAATCTTCAATAACACGACGCATCTCAAGTTTCGAGATCCGAAACAAGAACAAGCGCTGCTGGATTTCGTCGCCAGCGGCAAGGGCTTTGCTGGCTTTCACGCGGCCAGTGACAATTTCAACGCGCACCCCAATTGCTGCGAAATGGTGGGGGGCCGTTTCAATGGCCATCCCTGGGGCGCGGGCGGCAACTGGGCCTTCAAGCTGGACGATCCTGGCCACGCGCTAAACCGGGCCTTCAATGGAAGCGGGTTTTGGCACCAAGACGAAATCTATCAGTACCGGCCCGATTCGTACCAAGGCCCGGAAGTGCTGCGCGTGCTGGTAAGCCTTGATATGACCAAGAAAGCGGTCACCGATCCGCTGAAGAACCCGCGTAACGAGCGTTACCAAAAGGACTACGGAACCGGCCCGCGGGAAGTAGCGGTATCCTGGGTCCGAGAGTATGAAAAAGGCCGCGTCTTCTACACCAACTTTGGCCATCGTGAAGACACCTATTGGGACCCGATGATCTTGGCTCACATGCTTGATGGCGTTCAATATGCGATCGGGGATCTCGAAGCGGATGCGTTACCGACCGCCAAGGCCCCGGCCAAGTCACCAGCGCTCGCGCCGGAAAAATCCAAGTAAGGCTTGGCTGTACACCCAGTCCAACTATCGTTGCAGCAAACCCGTGCCCGTGGTCGACCGGCCTCGATTGGCGGTACGTTGGGCGTCGATCAACAGTTCGTCGCCCTTGCCTTTGCACTCAATCAACAAGAGGGCATCGGCGCGCCCCGGTGTCTTGCCCAGTGGAAAGCGGATTCCGAACGGATTAGTGAGCGGTGTGTCGAGCGCGTTTTTTCGCTCCGGTCCGGGCATCGCCACGACCCCGCAGCTCAACAGCAGCACTTGGTCGACGGGCCAACGGAACCGCTCGTGCAGCCGCCAGCTAACAACCTGCGGCACTTGAACTTGGACGCGTTGGCGACCACCGCTGATCACCGGAACGTCGATGGGGATGTTCACGAAGCGTTCGACTTGATCGACCGAACACTTGAGGACGCCGTCGATCGTTTTGCCGTCCACGGAGAATAGCGGGCTCAGTTCCAGCGAATAGCCCTCGTTGAATTGTCCCATGTCGAGGTCGTAACCAGTATACGAATCCGCTCGCGGGCGGACACTTCGTACAAAACTTCGCGGTTGCCGGCGCGACACGGTGTGATACTGGCCGTTATGGATCACGACGTTGGGCGAATTGTGTTCCTGACAATCGGCGCGCTTTTTCAAATCACCCAGCAAGACGGCCGCGTTTTCCTTGGAGACCATCCAAGCTTCAATACCTGGCGTTTCGACGTTCACCGCCTTCAACATCGACAGCGCTTTCGCCCGCCAGTTGGGACTGCCGACCGTGACCAATCGCATGCTCATGACGTAACTCTGCCCCCGAGTTGCCAAAAAGCGATCAAGGGTTTGTCGGACGACCGCTTGCACCTCGGGCGTGTGGTAGACGCGCAACTGTTGACGATCGGCGTTCAGAAAAGCGGCGGGACCCAAAAACCAAATGTCCCGACCCGTCTCGCGCAGAATCCAATCGATCACCGCTTGCTGCGGATTGTCCACTCCTTCGACCCGGCTGGTATACGGCGTAATGTCGTAGGTTCGATACTCTTGGCCGTGGCTTCGTGGCAGTTGACTGGGAAGGCTTGACAAGGGAGCTGAATTTACCGGCTGGCGGGCGATCGCGGTCGGTGACAAATTTCCGGCCGATTTGGGCTGAGGAGCTGGCGTTTGTTTAGGGCTGAGACTCGGCGGTGTCGTGGCCGTACCGATGTTCGGCGGTTGAAATGCGGACGACCCCACTCCGTCGATAGGGGAATCCTGAGCCGTCACTGGCGCGATCGAGGTGCCCAGGAATAACGTGCCCAGGAGCAACAATATCAACAAAGTTCGGGAATTCATCGCCAGCCTCCATGCTTGCTTTCAAGCGCTTGCTTTTCAAGCGCGCACGATTGTGCGGTTTGCATAATTGAGAAGGGAGCGGGAGTATAGGGGCGGTCCATTCGTGCGACAAGATTGATATCTAGGTCGAATTCCGTGAGTTCGTTGCCTTGCTTTGCTTGACCGACCGCAGGCCATTGCCGAGAATGAGACTCTCTAAATCCCGGTTCTGGCGAGAGATAGAAGTTTCGATGAGCGCCTCCCTGGTCGACAATTCGGTTCTTCGCGGCCAAGGGCCGGCGATTCGCCCCCCACGTCGAGAGCGGTTTCGCGGCGAGTTCGTGTCCACGAAGTTCCGCATTCAGATCGAACCCAATAAAGAGGACCGGGGGATCATCCGCTGGTGGCGCGGTTCTCGAACCTGGCTGGTCAGTGGAGCGGTCCATGCCGTCGTGGTCGTAGTGCTGGGACTGATCACCGCTTCGATCGACGCGACAGGACCCAAGCACTATCTGACGGTCGACAGCGGGCCACGGATGGACAACGCGGACTTGGCGAATTTGGTTCCATCCATCTTAGCGCCTAGCCAAACCGGCAGCAGCGCGCAACACGGTAGCACGGGCGCTGACGACCGAGCCAAAGGCGCGCCGGTACTCGGCTCGTTGCCGACCATTGAAGTGGCACTATCGGGCGACTTGGGTAAAGGAGCGGCCAGTGGTGACGCGGACGACTTGCGCATGCTAACCGGCCCCGAGGGAATCGGCCTTCAAGAATTTGGCCAGCAGGTTGGCACGGCGAAGTTCTTTGGTTTGCAGGCCAGCGGTAATGAGTTTGTGTTTGTGGTCGACAGTTCTCGCAGCATGGACGAGAGTCGCAAGTGGAGTCGGGCGACGACCGAGCTGCTGGAATCGGTCGAACGGCTTGGCAAGAATCAGACGTTTTGCGTCTTCTTCTTCGATCGGGACGTACACTTGATGTTCAATGAAAAAGCGTCGAAGTTGGCCATGGTGCCGGCCACCGAACGGAACAAGACAAAGCTGCGGCGTTGGATCAAAAGCATCAGTTTCGGAGGCGACACTCGCCCGCTTAGCTCAATGCGGTTTGCGTTGAACATGAAGCCCGATGCCGTCTTTCTGCTCTCCGATGGCGAGTTTCATGACGACACGGTTTCGTTTTTGCGAGCGGCGAATCTCGTTCGCGACGACGACGGCGAAACTCACGCGAAAACCGTCATTCACACGATTTGCTTCCAAAGCGAGGCCGGGCGAACCACCCTGGAGGTGATCGCCAAGGACCACGCCGGGACATTTAGATTTGTCCGATGACCTGTCGCTGATCTCTTCGCGATCACGGCGTCAGAATCGCGACCCATTATTTGGAAGGCCTCAAACAACACATGCTACTCGGCTACAACACCAACGGTCTCGCCCATCACGATCCTTTGCAAGCGATCGAAGTATTGTCGGAAATCGGCTATCGCTCGGTGGCCATCACTGTCGATCATCACGTGTTGAATCCTTTTGCCGACGAACTGCCCCAGCGGATCGCGGAGATGCGACGAGTCTTGGACCAACACGCATTCCGCAATGTTGTGGAGACAGGCGCCAGATTCCTGCTCGACCCCCGCGTCAAGCACGAACCGACTCTCATGACCGCGGATTCCGAACAGCGCCACCAGCGAATCGATTTTCTTTGTCGCGCGGTCGACATTGCCGCCCAGCTTGGCAGCGACGCGGTGTCGCTGTGGTCGGGCATCATGCGCGACGACGTCTCCACGGACGAGGCGATGTGGCGTCTTGTGTCGGGATTGCGGCCCGTGATCGACTACGCCGAACAACGTGACGTGACGATCGCCTTCGAGCCCGAGCCGGGTATGTTCATCGACGCAATGGAACGATTTTCCCAACTGCTCGACGAAATGGACTCGCCGCCCAATCTGCGGCTCACCATGGACGTCGGGCATCTCCACTGCTTGGGCGAAGTCCCGATTGCCGACTATATCCGGAAATGGAAAGAACGGATCGCGAATGTCCACATCGAAGACATGCGAGTCGGCGTTCACGAGCATCTCATGTTCGGAGAAGGCGACATGGAATTTGGCCCCATCTTGCAGGCACTTGCCGAGATCGGTTACTCGGGCGGACTGCATGTCGAGCTGAGCCGCCATAGTCACGAAGGACCCGATGCGGCACGGCGCGCGTTTGAGTTCCTGTCCGGTGCCCTGGAAGCCGTTTAGCCCCTTGCTGGAACAATGGGTTCGCGGAGTGAACAACGACACGGGTCGGTGTCAACGAGTCTGACAACTCGTTATCATCATGAGGATGGAAGAAGATTGGCGATCGCTGTACCCTTTCGCTTCGCATGAACTGCGTCTGGATTCGTTGCGCTATCATTATGTCGATGAGGGCCAGGGGCCGCCCCTGTTGATGGTGCACGGTAATCCGACTTGGTCATTTTATTGGCGGAACCTGATTCAAGAGTTTCGGACCGAGTTTCGAACCATCGCGCCGGACCATGTTGGTTGTGGACTTAGCGACAAACCCTCGCGTTATTCTTACACGCTGGCCCGGCACACCGAGAATCTAGTGCGGCTTGTCGATCAGCTCGATCTGCGCGACACGACATTAATGGCTCACGATTGGGGTGGCGCGATTGGGCTGGGAGCGGTCCTCGCACGGCCGGAACGATTCACGCGGCTGGTGCTTTTCAATACAGGTGCCTTTCCGCCGCCGTTTATTCCGTTCCGAATCCGGATCTGCCGGATTCCTATTCTGGGCAAGATCGCCGTTCAAGGTTTGAATGCGTTTGCCGGCGCGGCCGTTCGAATGGCCGTTGAAAAACCGGAACGCATGACTGCCGCGGTCAAGGCCGGCTTGCTTGCGCCTTACAATTCGTGGTCTCACCGGATCGCCAACTACAGGTTCGTGCGCGACATTCCCACATCTCGCCGGCATGCGACGTGGCAACTGTTAGAGCAACTCGAAGCAGGGCTGCCGGCGCTTGGAAATCGTCCCATCAAGCTGATTTGGGGAATGAAAGACTGGTGCTTCACGCCCGCTTGTTTGGATCGTCTTTTGAAGAGCTGGCCGGAGGCGGATGTCAGCCGACTGGCCGACGCCGGTCACTATGTCGTGGAAGACGCGCACGAGGAGATCATTCCGCTGTTGCACGAGTTCTTTCAAGAGAACCCCGTGGAAGATTCCCTTGCGACCACGAAACCAAGCGGATGAACAGTACACGGCTGACGATCGGACAGTGCGCGACATTGGGTTGTTTGCTGGAAGTGACAGCGCCCAAACCGGGTAACGTGCATCGCGGCGCGGATTTCGAGGATCTGACATTTGATGATTTCGCGGTGAGTGCCGTCGCAATCGCTCCCGCCATGCAAACGGCCCACGAAACGGGAGTCGGCCAAGCCGTGCTGACCGCCATCCGCGCGACGCGCGAGCTAGTGCAAACCAACACCAACCTAGGAACCGTGCTGCTGATCGCGCCGCTGGCGGCGGTTAGTCCCTCGGAATCTTGCGAAGAAGGTATTCGGCGGGTGTTAGCAGGGCTTACCGAGCACGATGCCGAGATGGTTTACGAGGCGATTAACCTCGCTAGTCCAGCCGGGTTGGGAAAAGTCGACGACATGGACATTGCCGACGCCCCTCCCAGCGACCTGCTCGCCGCGATGCGCGCCGCCGCCGACCGCGACTTGGTCGCCAGGCAATATATGAATGGATTTGAGCAAGTCTTGCGGGTGGTCGTTCCCAAGCTGCAACGAGGACGGTCGCTCGGGTGGTCCCTGACGGATACGATTGTTCATACCCATGTTCATTTGATGAGCGATTATCCTGACAGCTTCATCGCGCGCAAGTGCGGCGCGGTGACCGCCGCGAAGTCCGCGGCGCTTGCCGGTCGGGCCCTCGATGCGGGTGAACCGGGCGACGAAGGCTACCAGCGTGCCCTGTCAGACCTCGACTTTTGGCTCCGTGGCGATGGGAATCAGAGAAACCCGGGGACGACCGCAGATCTGATCGCGGCCGGTCTGTTCGCCGCATTACGAGATCAAATAGTCGAACCACCATTTCGATGACGCCGTTTCGATGACACCGTTTCGATGATCACATGAAGATCCAGCCCCCGGCATGTAGGCTCATTGCGAGAAGTACCAACGATGACTGAATCCTATCATGTCCATTTGGACAAAGAGTATCTTGTCTTCAGTGCCGCTCATTTTATTACGTTCAATGGGAATATCTGCGAACGGCTGCACGGACATAACTGGCGCGTCTCGGCCGAGGTCCACGGGCCGCTGGACGAGAACCACTACGTCATCGACTTCATCGCGCTGCGCGACACGCTGAAGGGGATTGTCGACGAACTCGACCATCGCATGCTGCTGCCCAGCACGCATCCGATGATTCGGGTACAAGAGACCGACCGCGAAGTGCAAGTGACCTTTGAAGAGCGGCGCTGGATCTTTCCGCGCGAAGACTGTTTGATATTGCCGATTCCCAATACAACGGCGGAGCTGATCGCCCGCTATATCGCGCAGCGCCTGCTCGACGCCTTGGAATCGCGCACGGGCAAACGTCCGCAAAACATTCGTATCGGCGTCGATGAGAATTTCGGCCAGTGGGGAGTCTGCCAGCTTTCTGGGGAATAAGAGAGGGCGGGGCGACAATCGGCGCGGTTGGTTTGATTGCATCGTCCTTGCGGTTGCTAGCTGTTTCTGGACCGATTCTCTCAATGTTGTTGGCAGAAACGGACGATGAAGCACGAATGACGAGTGCTTCTCTTTGGAAAGCGCAAGCTGGCGTGCAGCATTCAGGCTGAGAGGGCAGGCTAGGGCCACTGCTCCAATCCCGATGCCTCAGCGCCGGAAATTCCTGGTCGAAATCGAGTCTTGGTCACCATGGCAAAATCAGAAAACATTCGCAAAGCCGCCGTTCTGCTGATGAGCCTTCCCGAAGAGGACGCGGCCGACGTTCTTGGCAAGCTGGAACCCAAGCAGGTGGAAGCGGTTTCCATTGAAATCGCCCAGCTGGACCGCATCAGCAGCGAGGAACAAGAATCGATCATACAAGATTTCGCCGAGGCCAATCCAAATGCCTTGGGCGTCGAAGCGGGCGGCTTGAGCCTGGCTAAGAACTTGGTGCAAAAGGCACTCGGCAAACAAGCCGGCACGACGCTTGACAACGTGATGCAATCGGTCGAGGCCCTGCCGTTCGGATTTTTGAAAAAGGTCGACCCGCAAAACCTGCAAACGTTTGTCAACGACGAGCATCCCCAAACAATCGCCTTGATCCTGTCGCACTTGCCGCCAAGTTACGGTGCCGAAATTATTTCCAACCTGTCTTCCGAACGCCAGTTGTCGGTCATCGGACGCATTGCGAACATGGGCCAGACCAGCCCGGAAGTGATTGCTGAAGTCGAAGAGGGACTTCAAAACCGAATGGTCAACGTCATGAGCCAGCAGTACGAAAATGCCGGCGGTATCCCCAGTGTGGCTGAAATCCTGAACGTCACGGATCGCACGACCGAACGGGCCCTGCTGGAAAACCTGGCTCAAGAAGATCCCGACCTGGTCGAGGAAATTCGCCGCTTGATGTTCGTCTTCGAGGATATCCTCAAGCTCGGTGCCAAGGACATACAAGCGTTGTTGAAGAGCATCGAGACTTCGCAGTGGGCGTTGGCCATGAAGGGTGCCAGTCCGGATTTGAAAGATAAGATCCTCAGCAATATGTCGCAACGAGCCGCCCAAATGCTCGATGAAGAAATTGAGTACCTGGGTCCCGTACGGCTCTCGGACGTCGAATCAGTGCAACAACAAATCGTCGACGTCGTCCGCCGGCTAGAAGACAGCGGCGAAATCTCGCTGGGCAGTTCGGACGAAGAAGACGAGATGATCGAATAGCCGAGTGGATTGTCGCTGATCGCTTCGCGATCAATGCGCGTTGATAGGTGCCCGTGCTATTGCTCTACCAGTCCGGCGTTCTGATCGCGGAGCGATCAACGACTATCGATTACGGCAGCGTGACGCGCCCACCGTCGGCGACAAGGGTTTGTCCGGTCATGAAGCTCGCGGCGTCCGAGAGTAGAAAACGGACGAGTTGGGCGATTTCATCCGGCGTTCCCATTCGCTGCATGGGGGTCGCGGCGGTAATCGCGTCCAAAGCCTGCTGATCGACGATGCTCAGAATTTCAGTATCGATCAGGCCGGGCGCGACGGCGTTGACCCGAATGTTGTGGCCGGCCCAAGCTTCCGCAATGCACTTGGTAAAGCTAATCACTCCCGCTTTGCTAACGGCGTAGGCGATCGAATTCGGGCGGGCTCGCAGGCCGGAAATCGACGAGACGTTGACAATGCGGCCGAACCGGCGATCGATCATCGAATTCTTTACGGCCCACGTCACCAAATAAACTCCCGTGAGATTGACGTCCATCGTCTTGCGCCAAATGTCGGGAGTGAGTTCGTCGGGCGGCAGATAATCGAACACTCCGGCGTTGTTGACCAGCAGTTCGATGGGTCCCCATTCCTGTTCGACGCGGTCGACCAGGTCGGCCACTTCGCGCTCGTTGGCAACATCCGCTTGGACCGCGATTGCGTGTCCACCGGACTTCTGAATGGTTGATACGGTCTCGTCGGCCGCCTCGGCATTGCTTCGATAGTTGACGGCGACTCGCGCGCCCGCTTCCGACAACGCAACACAACAGGCGCGACCGATTCCACGGCCACCGCCAGTCACCAATGCCGTTCTCCCTTTCAGCGCCGCGCTGCCTGGCTCGGTCATTTCTTTTCAACCGCTTCCACGCTCAGCAAAACCGGTTCGCTGGCGTAGGTTGCTTTCATGACGAAGTTCAGGGAAACGTTGGCCATGATGCAGATTTGTTGGTGGTCGGTCGGCGTAACATCGGCGGCAGCCTTCAAGGTAATATGCCCTTGCGTTTCCTTGCCGGTTAGTAAGGTCTTGCTGTTGCCGGCGTCGAGCGTCACGCCTTTCGGCAGCGGATCGCCGTAAACGCTGCTCAGATGTTTGTAGAGTACATCCAGCGTCACGTTCTTTTCAAACCCCTCGGCCCGCTCGATCGTGATATCGATCTTTTGCGATTCGCCCGGCTTCAACGACACTTCCATGGCACTCAACGTCACTTTGCGAATGTCGCTGGCCGCCCCGACGGAAACCGAATGCAGTTCGACCGGATAATGTCCTCGCCCGCCACCCGGCATGTACGTCTCTTGATATGGCCGGGCGGTGGCCGTCACCGTGATCGCTTCGCCTTCGGCCGGTTGATGCGTGGACGTGCCCGTGATGGTGACGTTGGCCATCGCCATGGGCGCGTCGCCGGCCGCCCGCAGCACAATGCATCCGTCATCCCGTTTCGCCAGAATGCGGCCGCAAACGGCGGTCACGCCCTGCGGCAGCCCTTCAATATTCAGCGCGACTTCGCCCTCAAATCCGTTCTTACGTTTGACTCGGACGAACAATACGCCGTTGGTTCCGGGCGTGAGCAATGTCTTGTCGGTGTCCGCAAACAACTGAATGAATGGCTCGCTGCGCGTCACTTGAATGAAGTAGACGAATTCCGCACCGCCCCTCAAGTGCAAGTCGCGAATCTCCATGACGTACTTGCCATCGGCGGGGACAGTCCAGTTTTCGATCAACGAATCGGCGTAGTTACGTTTGTCGATCCGCATGTCGTCGTTCAGTTGAAGCTGTTTTCCTTCCGCATTCAGGATGCGCAAATGCGGATCCAAGTTGGATTGTTGGCGGCGGGCGACCACCTCGAAGGAATATCTCTCTCCCTTCTTGGCTTCAAATGCAAAGCAGTCGACGTCCGCTTCCACGTCAATCCGACCGTTAATGCCGCCCGGCACGGTGACCATCGCTGCCCCAGCCGCCAAGTTGTTATCGCCCTTCGCTTCCAATACCAAAGGTGAATCGCTGACCACCAGCGGCACGGGATTCGTTTCGCCATCGCCGATGGCCAGTGGCAAGCGATGCGGTCCCGGCGGCAATTCCATGGGGACGGCCAACCGGGTCATGGGATTCTCCGGCAGTTGAACGCCCACCATCTCAAGCTCGACTTCTTGTCCCGGCGCGACCGCCAAGGGATAGACGTTTGAGACGAACGCCCGATCGCTGACCTCAATGCTGTACTGCCAGTACTTGTTGCCCTGATAACGCACGTCGCGAATTTCGAGCAAATACTCGCCATCTTGCTCGAAGCGATGATGGATGAACGGGTCGCCATAAAAGTGATTATCCGACGCGGCGACGGTCGTTCCGGATGCGGCCCGCAAAGTCAGAATCGGATCGGAGTGTTGTTGCAAATCATGAATGCGATTTTGCAGCCGGTTGGAGCGAACATGAAAGCTCCAACTGGCACCAGCCTTGACCGGGAACTTGTAAAAGTCGACGTCTTCGGCCTTTTCAATCGTGCCGCAAATCGTGGCGGGCAACGTTACCGCGGTTGCCTTTTCGGCGGCGCTGTTGTCGCCGCTTTCCTGGACGACGGGATCGCGGACGATGACAACCTGGCCCAGGGTGCTCGCGCCTTGCGGAGTAGCGAGGCGAAAGTCGCGGACGCCCAGCTTGGCATCGGCCGCCACGGTGAACCGCACTTTTAGTTCTACTAAATCTTTCTTTTTGGCCTTGGCTTTGTCTTTGGCTTTTTCCTTGTCCTTCTCTTCTGCCTTCACTTCCGGCAGCACGACTTCCGCCGTTACGCCCTCGCCGGTGACCACGATCTGGTAGGCACCGCTCATGTCATGCCGGGAGTGAATCGTGTGCTCGGAGGTCTGGCCGACTTCTGCCGCCACGGGACTCAAATCCATCAGCATCGGATATGCCGTCTGGGCAGATACGGCATGTAAGTTGAAGTGGGCGGCAATCAATAAAATGAGCAAAGACAGTCTGCGAATCATGATAGGCGGGCCTGCAAAAATTCAGGTGCGGGTGGGAGGGGTGTAAACTTTAATGTACTTCAATCGGTCGCAAAGATACAGAGTTCATCCGCGGCTCGCCGCCGTGATTTGGTAGGGCTGCCGGGATTTGTTGACGGCGGCATTGGCCAGCGTTAGGATTTCCTTGGTGAACCGATCGCACGCGATCCCTTATCTTGTGAGGCGGTGCCTCAAACCATACGAGCTGTCGCTCGGACAAACTGCTTGAAACTGTCGGGCTAGCAAGGTCGAATTAGAAAGTGCGAGGATGACTACGATTCTTGTCGTTGACGACGCGCCCCTCGATCAACGAGTTGCGGGAGGGTTCGTGGAGGAACTCGGTTGCAGCGCGATCTATGCCAGTCATGGCAAGGAAGCGCTGGATTCCATCGTGAGACTACAACCGGATGTGGTGCTGACCGACCTGCAAATGCCGGAAATGGACGGCTTGGAGTTGGTCCGCGAAGTGCGACACAAGTTCCCAAAAATTCCCGTGATGCTGATGACGGCCTTCGGCAGCGAAGATGTCGCGGTGGCGGCACTGCGGGAAGGGGCGGCCAGCTATGTGCCAAAGAAGAATCTTAAACAAGATCTGGGCGATGCTCTTAGCGCGGTCTTGGCCAGCATCACCGCGAAACGCGAGCGAACGCTTGTCAGAAGGCTGCTCGTGCAAAGTGAAACCGAGTTTGTGTTAGGTTATGAGGCGGACGGCCCTCAAGCACTCGTCGGCTATCTGCAAGACGGCCTCAACCAACTGAATTTCTGTGACGAAACGGAACTGACGCAAGTGTGTACGGCGCTGATCGAGGCCCTAACGAACGCCGTGGATCATGGGAACCTGGAATTGGATTCCAAGTTGAGGGAATCCGACGACCTGAATGCCTACCGCGATCTGGGCAAGCGACGCGCGGCGCAGACTCCTTACCGGGATCGCCGCGTCCGTGTCTCCGAAAAAATTACACCGACCGAGGCCGTGTACGTCGTTCGCGATGAAGGCCCGGGATTCGATCAATCCGGGCTGCCCGATCCAACAGATCCAGAAAACCTGCTCAAGCCGAGTGGCCGCGGGGTCATGTTGATTCGGACCTTCATGGATTACGTTTCGTTCAGCGAGCGAGGGAATGAGATCACGATGGTCAAGCGACCGCAAAATAGTAACTCGCGAGCAACCTAGTGCTTTGTCCGAGCGAGGGCTTGGGGTTGTGCGACCCAGGCTCTGCCAGGGCAGGCGAAAAAATGGATTCAAACTTCACGGGCGGAGTCCCATGGCACCCTGGAGTTCACCAGTGACCAATGCGCTAGGGCGACGACAAGGCAATCGTTGCCTCTGCGATTCGAAACACAAGTGCTGACGCAGTCCGATAAATTCCGTACGAGGATCACATGACTACGCAGCCGCAAGCGACGGACCTGCAAGGATTGGAAGCCAATCTTTCGCAATTGCGCGACCAGTTGAAGCATTCCGCGCCGGGGTCTGACGCGGACCAAATATTGGACGACGTGCGTCGAGTCCTGCGGGCCGTCCGCCAACAACAAAAGCGGGCCGAGGCGATCATCGAAACTTCGTTCGACGCCTTGGTGTCGATGAACGAACAGGGGGCGGTCGTCGACTGGAATCCGGCCGCGGAATCGATCTTTGGTTGGTCTCGCGAGGAAGTGCTGGGCCGGCAACTGGCGGACGTGATCGTTCCCGATCGCTTTCGCGAGGCGCACATGTCCGGGCTAAGACGGTTCTTGGAAGAGGGAGTGGGTCCGGTACTGAATCGCCGCTTGGAATTGGCGGCCTTGCGGCGCGATGGAAGCGAGATCCCGGTCGAAGTTACCATTTTCGCGCCGGCGCGTATCGACACCGCGCCAGGATCAAACGACGAAGGCGACGACGCGCCGCATTTCCTGTTCAATGCCTTCTTGCGCGATCTTTCAGATCGTGATTCCGCCGAGGCAGCCTTGAGGCAGTCGGAATCGTTCTATCATTCACTGCTGGATAACACGCCGATCCACGTTCTGTGCAAGGATCTGGAGGGGCGGTTCACCTACGCCAATCAGTCGGTTTGTGGAATCCTGGGCGTGACGGCCGATCAAGTATTGGGCAAGACGGATTTCGAATTCTTTCCCGACGACCTAGCGCGAAAATATCAAGAGGACGACCGGCGAGTCGTCGCGTCTGGAAAAGTACTGGAGACCATCGAAGAAAACCGCACGGGCACTCAGGTCAGTTACTTTGAAATCAAGAAGGCACCGGTTCGCGACACCGAGGGGAACGTCGCCGGCGTGCAAGTCATCTTTTGGGATGTGACAAGCCGCCGTCAAGCCGAGCATGAACTTCAGCATGAACGAGATTTGCTCCATACCTTGATGGAGAACATTCCCGACAGCATTTACTTTAAGGATCTTGAGAGCCGTTTCATTCGCGTTAGCCGCAGTCTAGTCGAAAAGTTTGGCCACTCCGAATATAGGGAGATCCTGGGCAAGACGGATGCGGATCTGTTCTCCGAGGAACACGCCGGCCCAGCGCGGGCCGACGAGTTGGAAGTGATCCGCACTGGCGAAGGGATCATCGGCAAACTGGAAAAGGAGACTTGGACGACTGGCGAGACCACCTGGGTGTCGTCCTCGAAGCTGCCGCTGCGAGATAAGAACCGCAACATCGTCGGCACGTTCGGCGTCAGCCGTGATCTGACGGAATTGAAACAAACGGCCGACGAGCTCCGCCAAGCCAAAGAGGATGCCGAAGCGGCGAATCGCGCGAAGAGCGATTTCGTGGCGAACATGAGCCATGAAATTCGCACGCCCATGAACGGTATCATCGGCATGTCGCAGTTGCTGGGCAGCACCGATTTGACCCGAGACCAGGCCGACTATTTGAAGATGATCCGCACGTCGGCCGATTCCTTGCTGCGGATCATCGACGATGTGCTCGACTTTTCCAAAATCGAAGCCGGCAAGCTGGAACTGGATTCCTTGGTATTCAGCCTGCGTGACTGCGTGGAAAAGACAGCCCAAACCTTGGGCGTTCGAGCTGCGGAAAAAGGCCTGGAATTGATCTGCCACGTGGACTCGGAATTGCCCAACAATCTGATCGGCGATCCAGGACGCCTGCGCCAAGTCATCATCAACCTCGTAGGCAATGCGATCAAGTTCACGCACGAAGGCGAGGTGTTAATTGAAGTCCGGCCGGTCGAGTTGAAGGACGACGAGATTCAACTGCGGTTCGCCATCCGCGACACCGGAATCGGTATCCCTCAAGAGCTGCAGCAGCGCGTGTTCAAAGAGTTTGTCCAGGCCGACACGTCGACGACGCGCCGCTATGGCGGGACGGGGCTGGGTCTGGCGATTTCATCTCAACTGGTGAACATGATGGGCGGCCAAGTCTCGATCGAAAGCGAAGTTGGCAAGGGAACCACGTTCCGGTTCACGGCCCGGTTTGGGGTTTCGAGCGAACAGCCGCCCAGCCATCGAACGCAGTTGTCGGCGCTGGCGGGCATGCCCGTAATGGTGGTCGATGACAATTCCACCAACCGCCGCATTCTGGACGAAATGCTGGCGTCCTGGCAGTTGAAGCCCAAGGTCGTGGAAAGCGGCCCGGCGGCGCTTGCCGAATTGCAACGAGCGGTCGCTAACGAGGAAACTTACCGGCTCGTTTTGCTCGACTGCATGATGCCGGACATGGACGGTTTTGACTTGGCTCAGAAAATTCTCAAGGAAAGCCAATTCGACACGCCCACGATGATCATGATCTCTTCGGCCGCCCGGCCGGGCGATGCGGTCCGCTGCCGCGAATTGGGGATTTCTCGGTACATGACCAAGCCGATCGTTCAGTCGGAGTTGTTGGAAACGATCTTGGGAGCCGTCGACGGAGGATACTCGGCAGCGGCCGTCGCGGCTTCGACCGATCAAGAGATTGTCGCCATCGATCGCCAACTGAACGTCCTGCTGGCCGAAGACGGCGTCATCAATCAACGGGTGGCAACCGGTTTCTTGGAGCAACAAAATCATTCCGTCACGCTGGCGACCAATGGCAGGGAGGCTGTCGAGGCTTACGCGCGAGATCAATATGATGTCGTACTCATGGATGTGCAAATGCCCGAAATGGACGGCCTCGAGGCGACCGCCGCAATTCGCGAATTGGAACGTGAGTCCGGCAAACACACGCCGATCATTGCCATGACGGCCGCCGCCATGAAGGGAGATCGTGAAATCTGCATGGCTGCCGGCATGGACGCCTATGTGGCCAAGCCAATTGACCCAGCGGAGATGTATTCCGCCATCCACCAGTGCATCGGCGATGTCGTGGCGCGAGAAGTGCGAGGCGACAACCACGAAGGCGCGCCGAACGTCGCGGCACCGCCGGAACCTGATCCGTCGGAGGTCTTCAACTTGGACGAAGCCGTCAAGCGAATTCCTGGCGGTAAGGAGAACTTCCAACAGCTCGCCACGATCTTGATCGCCGAATGTCCGAAGCTGCTGAGCCAAATAGAAGACGCGATTCAAACCGAGGCGGCGGTCGAATTGCAACGCGCAGCGCACACGCTCAAGGGTTCGGCGGACATCTTCGCGGCTCAGCGCGTTGTTTCCGCGGCCCGAATACTGGAGACGATGGGAAAGGAAAACAGCTTGGGCGGAGCGCTGAACAGCCTGGAAGAACTGAAGCGAGAAGTCGACCACATGCTGTCAAGTGTTCAATCCACGCTGAAGGAAATCTAAAGGTTCGGTCCCGATCCGGCTTGTTCGATGTGGGGAAGTCGCTGGATCGGGTCGAAGTCTTGCATGCCCGCTTCGCCGTTGCCGCTGGGCGTGGCCGCGTCGGCGGGCAGCGTTTCGTAGTTCTGTGCGGCCGTCGGCACGGGTGAAAGCGAGTAATCGAGTTCACTCGGGTGGCATGAACCGCCCTGGCCGCATCCTCGCAACGGCGCAAAGAAATCCGCGAAGTGGACGTCGTCGTATTCCAGCAACGAGCCTTTGCGATAGTGGACCAACGCAATCGCCTTGTTGTATTCGCACAGCGACACATAGTAGTCACGTTGCGATTCGGCGCTGCGCCGCAGGGCATCGAGCAAGGCTTGCAATCGGGAGAGCGTCATGCCGCCAGGCAAGTCTTGGCCCAGTCGCCGTTTTTCTAGTTCCGATTCGGCGGCCTCCATGCGGGCTTTGTAGATGACGGCAAACTGGTAGTTGCTGTCCAAGGTCCTCAGGGCGTCCGTGAGCAGATGGGACACATTCAGTTCCAACTGGGACAGAATCGCGCGTTCCCGGGTCAGCGTCAGTTGGGCGTTGCGGACACCCGCCAACTCGCGGCGATACTGGGGCATCACCAGTTCGACGCCGAAGCGGGTCTCCTGAAAGTCGCCCACGGCCAATTCCTCGAAGGCGCGCGAGCCCGGCGAGGGAAAACGAACGCCGCTGCCGCTGGAAGCAATCAGTTCATCGCCAATACCGAGCCAGCGGTACAGGCCCACGACGTTCAAGTCGGGCAGCAGGCTATTCTTGGCCAGCAATAACTCCATTTCGCCCCGCTGAATCAACGAACGCTGACGCCGCAGTTCCGGCGTTCGCACCAAGGACTCATGGTTGATCGAATTCCAATCGAACTGAACGGTCGCTTCATTGGGCACATCGGTGGGCGAAAGCAGACGGCCATCGGTCGCGGTGATCCCCATGAAAAATCGCAGTCGGTTCTCTTTGTTGTGCAGATCTTGAATGGCGCTCTTCAAGGCCAATTGAAAGCCTAGAAACTGTTCGCGGGTCAGCAGTTCATTTTCCGCTCGTTCCTTGCCGGCAACGGCTTGACGCCTAACTATTTGCCAAGTGGTGCGGCTGCGGTTAAGACCAATCTTGGCGGTCTCGACCGTCTTGTATGCGCAGAAGAGATCCCAATAGGCTTGTTCGATATCGAGGATTAGGTTGCGTACATTCGCTTCGAGATCCACCGCCGTGATCTCCGAATTGATATGGGCCAGCAAGATGGGGGCGCGATTCACCTGCTTGCCCGCGCCGCGCAGCAACGGTTGGCGGGCTTCGATTTCCATCGCCGTTGAATAGGTACTGGCGACCGACTGAAATGGATTATTGGAATGGTCGTAGTTGGTGACGTTGCGGAAAAACAGTTGCGTGCCGTACAGCGTCTTCTTATCCACCTGCAGGTTGAAGTCGGCCGTCGTTTGCTGAACAAATTGTTGGAAAAAACCGAAGTTCTGCGGACGGTCGGTTTTGTTCCAAAACAGGTCGGTCGAGGCGTTGAAATCAAACTCGGCCAGTGCGGCATGGATGCCGGCTTGAGGATCGTTGACGACGATCTCGGGATCGTACACCGAGGAAAGCTGATCGCCACGCAAGGATTGCGGCGCGGGTGATGTCACCGAGGCCGCAGTACGAATGACTTCGCTGTTCTTCACCGCGATGGCCAGAACTTCCGGCAGCGTAATGTCCCAGTGAGGAAGTTTCTCGGGATCGGTCAGCGTAATGGGCGCGGCTGTTTGCTGAGCTTGCACGGATGTCGTGGCGGTTACGTCGCTGTAGGGCACTTCACGAGCGACTCGTTCATAGTAGCCGTAATCGTTGTAAACCGCCCCCGAGGAAACGGGGTAGAATCGGCCCGGCGCTCGGCAACCGGCCGTAGTACTCCACACCACAACCACCGCGCACGTAAAATACCAAAGTTGCCTGTTCATGGGCCTAGGGATCTATGGTATGTGAAAGGGGGGTACTGAAGGCGGAGGCGGGAAGGTCAAACGCGACGCAGATGTTGGCGGCATGGACTAGTATTCCATCGCAGTTTAGTTTTCGATTGGGTGGCTGGGGTCGAACAACGTGAGCCCCCAGCGCGAATCCTGGGGGCTCGCTTCGCTTGACCCCAGCCACACGAAAACTAAGTCCTGACAAAATACTAGAAGCACAATTCGGCCACTAACGTTATCGGGATGCTAGCGATCGTAGCTTTGCCGAGAGATGTGATTGTCGAGAAACGTTAGCGCGATCTTACCGGCGCGTGCGAATTGCGTAGAGTTTGACGCCCGGATTCCAAAATCGCCCGGGCAACCCGCCGATTTCGCCGGAGCCTAACGGAGTGGATTCTTAACCGAGGGCGCTTGGGCGGTATTCGGCGCTGGAATGACGTCATCGAGGAACTCGACCAACCGTCCCGCGGGACGCGGCGCGGGAGTACGCAGCCCCTTTGCTTCATCCGCACGCGGTTTTTGACGGGGGGTAGAGTCTCGCTGATCCATAATGTCTTCCCAGTCCGCCAGGCGAACGGAATTGTCATTGTTGACCGCGGCCGGTGGGTTCCACTTCAGTTGCGATGACGCGGTCCGCTTCGCCTCGCGGCGCGGCTGCGGTTGACGACGCGGCTGACGGCGTGGCTGCGGTTGAACAGCGCGTGGTCGCGGTTGAGCAGTGCGAGGCTGTGCCACTAGGAACGGCGGAGACGGCGGCGCTGCGTCGTATGATGCCTGCGTGGCGTTTGTCGACGGAACGACCGAGACTTTACGGCGAGCCGTCGGTTCGGGCATGGGCAAGGGGCCCTCGTCGATGCCCTCTCTCTGCGGAGCCAGCGGTGGGCTGGTCGGCAATTCTTCCAACTGCTCAAGTACACCCGCCGGATGAGGACCGATTGGGTGGCCGGAGGCGGATCCCGTATGCTGAGGAATGTCGCCTTGGCTGATCACTCGTGGACGCGTCCAGCCATAGTTCAGATAACTACTAGCGTTGCGACGACGAGCGTGCCCCATGGCATCCCAGTAAGCCTTCTTGGGCCAAGGCCCTTCAGCCAAGCAGATGTTGCCGTATTCCAGCAGCGAACCCTTGCGGAAGTGCACGAAGGCGATCGCCTTGCTGTAATCGCAGGCCGACTGATAGTACGCGATCTCGGCGGCGACGGCCCGCTGATAAGCTCGCAAGATAAAGTCGACCGAAGTATCCTGGCCCCCCTGGCCCTCTTCCCGCCTCAATTCCAATCGCTCCACTTCTTCGGATGCCCCCGTGAACTGATTCAAATGCGACTCGGCGACGTGGTGCAACGCGTCCAAGTCACGCACCGACTGCGACAGCAGATGCGAGACCGTGAGTTCCATGTCCTCCAGTCGCGCCTTTTCGCGGGCGATGGTCAACTGCGCGAATCGAACGCCCGCCAACTCGCGGCGAAAGCCAACAGGCATGGCGAATTCGAGCCCCACCCGAAACTCCTGCGAGTCCCCTTCGGTCAAGCCTTCCCAAGCGGTCGATCCAACTGACGGGAAGTTCAGACCATTCCGATCCGACGAGACGAGATTGTCTCCAACCCCGATCCAACGGTACTGCGCGGTGGCGTTCAAATCGGGCAGCAGGTTGTTGCGGGCGGCGATCAGTTCCATCTCGCGCTGCTTGATTTGCCATTTCTGTTCGCGAAGTTCCGGGCTGCGGACCAGCGCTTCGCAATGGATGTCTTGCCAGTCGAAGTGAATGGGCGAGGTGACCGGAATATCCGTCGGCCGAATGTGCCGGCCGTCGTTGCTGGCCAGTCCCATCAGGTAGCGCAGTCGAGCTTCCGCGTCGTACACATCACGCAACCCATTCTGAACTTGGGATCGGAAGGCATAGTATTGTCCGCGGGCGCGAGCCTCTTCCTCGGGACGGACCGTCTCTTTTTCGAGCCGTGTTTTGATGTCTTCCCACAGTTCAAGCGACTTATCCCTAACTCGCAAACTGGCGTCCAGAATCTTGTACTTGCAGTGCAGATCCCAATACGCCACTTCGACATCCATGACCAAGTTGCGGACGTTGGCTTCGAATTCGGCCAAGGTAATGTCGTTGTTGATGCGGGCGATCATGACCGGGATGCGATTGACCTGCGCGCCGCGTCCTCGCAACAACGGCTGTACCGCGCCGACTTCCAATCCGGTCACATAGTCGCTGTTCAGCACCCGGGGTGGAACTCGAGGATTGTAGGTGTAATCCGTAAAGTTGCGGAAAAACAGTTGCGTTCCCGTCGCGGCCCGCTTACTGATTTGAAATTCGTAATTGACGTTGTCTTGGTTAAGAAACGGGATTAGCAGGTTGTTATCTTGAAAGTTTTGCGGCCGGTCAAATTTTTCCCAAAAGATGCTGGACGTGATCTGGGCGTCGAACGCCGCGAGCGCCCCTTCGACACCCGTATTGGGATTCGCTTCCACGATCGCCGAGTCGTAGACGGTCGAAATCGATTCGGGAACTGGCAGCAGGCCCGATCGTCCGCCCTGTCCGACGCTCCGCAAAGATGCATCATCCAAGGATTGCAGGTTGCGAACGACCTTACTGTTTTGCAGCGTAATATGGACCGCTTCCTCCAAGCACAGGTCCCAATAGGTCTGGTCGTCAAACGGTTGACTCAACGTATTGGGCGGAAGGGCGTGATCAACTTCCGCCAGCCGGTGCATATCCGCGTCGGGATATTCCAGTTCCGTGGCAAAGTTGACCAGATATTGAGAAAGGTCCGCCCCTTCATACATATAGCGGGGCTGCGTCGGCTGGCATCCGACGCACAGGGCGGCCAACATCGTGATGAGACACAGTTGTCTGCCGAAATGGCGATTCATCAGTTTCCGATCCTAGGGGGAGGCTTCCGACACAGCGCGTAGCGGAAGCGACGGTAAGGTCACCGCATGCGCGCTTGACGAAGTGGATAATTTCCCCCCAAGACCGCTTGCACCAGCCAGCACGGAACTTCCCCGCGCTAGTGCAATCGGTAAACTTCATATCGGCTGCCCAGTCGTCAATCTTGGACTAATCTTCCTGATCGGCAAACTTTCTCAGGCGGTGCTAGCGCGAGCGCGTTTCGCTAACTTCTCTCGTTTGCCGCGTTTCCGCTAGCATCTAAGCTTGCCCGGTGGCTTGCAGGTTCCAGCTTCATTCCAAGTGAAGTGGCAACCCAGGGGTTCCGATTAAGTAAGGGAGCGAAGAGATGCCGGGCTTCGTGGAGAAGTGCCGGAACTAATCGGCGGCGCGGTGTTTCACCGCGGACCGATCGCCGGCTCGCTAGCTCAAAACACTTCCCACTTCTTCTACTAATTCGATCGTGCAAAACATGAACACCCAGCGCCCAGAAATCCGATCCTTCGCGTTCAACCAGGTCAAGTCGACCGTCGCACTGCTGTTGCTATCGATCGCGCTCCTGTCGGCGCTGGCCTGGGGCCTTGTTGCTTCGTCGGCGCGAGCGGAAACGAAGGACTCGGACGGGCTGCCTCGCGCGCCGCAACTGGACGATGGTTCCGCGGGAGGCGTTTGCCGAATCGACCAGTGTAGCGTGCTGGTCGTCAATGAAGTGGAGGTCCCCGCTTTGGAAGACGGAGCCATTATGTCGGTTTTCGTCGAACCGGGCGAATTCGTGCAAAAGGGCGCGGCACTGGTCCAAATTAACGATCAACAAGCCGTGTTGCAACAAAGTGCCGCCGAGAAGGAGTTGGTCGCGTCCGACGCGCGCGCCACCAACAACGCCGATCAGCGGTTCGCCCAAGCGTCCTACGATGTCGCCGACAAGGAATATCAAACGGCCCGTGAGCTGAACCGGATCCGCAAAAGGATGGTGCCGGCATCGGAACTTCGTCAGTTGGAATTGGCTCGCTATCGAGCCAAGCTGGGCATCGAGAAAGCGCTGCTGGAGACGAAACTGGCTCAGTTAGACTCGGACGTTCAGCAAGCGGCCGTCGATCTAGCGGCGGACAACGTTCAGCGACGCAAGATTGTTTCGCCCCTGGACGGTATCGTGATGCCCGTCTATCGCGGCGAGGACAAGCTGCAAACCTGCCAAACCGGCAACTGGTTACGATCTGGTGAAGCTATCTTGCGGGTCATGCGGATGGATCGGCTGTACGTGGAAGGCCGGGTGAGCGCCGCGGAGTACAGCCCGGCACAAATTCACAACCAGCCGGTCTCGGTGACCGCCACGATGGCCGGTGGCAGCCAAGCCGAGTTTCGCGGCGTGGTGGTATTCATCAGTCCGGATGTCGACAAGCGAAACCATTATCGCGTTCGCGCCTTGGTCGAAAACCGAACCGACAACAGTCACTGGCTGCTTCGCCCCGGTTCGACCGCCGCGATGAACATTGAACTTCGATAAGCCAATCTGATTCTCCCCCTTAGCCAAGGGGAGTTAGAGTGGGTCGAGCCCGCGGCTCACTTCTCCGCGTCACCGTTCGCAATCGCCTCGACCTTGTCCCAGTCGATCAGCTTGGAAGTTGTCGGCCATTCCTTGCTCAGCGCGAACCACCAGCGAACATCGCGGATCTTCGCGCCAATAAAGAAGCAGGCCATGGCAACCGCCAGCAGCCTCAAATTCATCGACCACGAAGCGATTGGGATGGCGATGTAGGCCAGAATAAAGACCACTTGTCTACGCCAATCACGCGAAAGGTAGAACCAAGGGCTGTTGGGAGCCTGCCGCCGGGCGAGCAGTTGTTTGGCCTTGGTGGTGATATCAGCTTGTGACATTCAATGGCTCGCTTCAGATTGCTGTACGGATGGGCTGTCCATCGCTGCTCGACACCGTCACGAGATCGGTCACGAGTAAGAAAGCTGGCCGCCCCCGGCGATATGTATCTTCATTGATTACCTCACGCGTCGGAATTTTGCATTGCCCTTTCCTGTTTAGTGATCGACCGTTTCTGCGCCAGGTAATTGCCAATCGACAAGAATGGAACGTAGATCATTCCCGCGCCAAGCAAGCCCCACGACAGGTTGAAATAATGCAACCGAGACAAAAGTACCCGGGCATCGGCGGGCGAACACGAGACGCGGTGTTCCGTTTGTGTAAAGAAAACAAGAAATCCGTGGTAGGTGTGGAATACGAACTGCGCGTCGCCTTCCTCGCGCGGGTCGTGAAGCTCGATTCCGTCGTATCTTTTGGCAAGTGGCCCAAACATCGGATTGGTATGCCCACCGGTTTGTGTGTCCGCGTTCCGGCCCGAAGCAATGCGGGGCGAATTCGCAGTTGATTCTACATCAAAACTCGGGCGTCAAGCAAAGAATCACGTAGCGAGTCGTATTGAGCCAATCCCGACTCGCGAACCGCGCGCCGCAACCTGGCTCACGCGCGGCAGCCGCCAGCTTTGAAGACGCGCAAGAAAAAGGGATGGTGCCGGATCAATTCCAGCACCATCCCATGCTTGCTCTTCAGAAGAGACTCGTTCTCTTATTCGACGAGAACCTTCGCGCCAGCGACGACGGCGTCACCGGTCTGCTTAGTAAGTTCACTTTTGCCAGCGGCGTAGTTAAAGAGAACCTTCTTGCCCTTGTAAACCATGACCGTCAAGGCGGCATCTTCGTTCACTTTGAACTTGTCACCGTCTCCGGTGAGGCTGAGGGCAACATTTGTGAGCTTGTTTTCTTCGGCGAATTTTTCCAGCGAGTCAGCATCGGACTCGGTGAAATTCACCACGGCGGCTACCTTCTTGTCACTGTTCGCACCAACGAATTCATCAACAGCTTTGACCACACTGGCCAACTGGGCGTCGGGTGTCTTCGCAAAAATGAAGACGACCGGACGACGACCGAGAACTCACGTATAGCAAAACGTTTTACCGGCCGCGAGGCCGTCATCAACACCAGCGCACTTCGTTTGCGAATACGCGCCGATTCTGCCGCCGACGGGGATGCCGCTTTCAACTTCCCCGGCGTTAAGGGCGGCCGCGCTTGCCAACAAAATGGCAGCGCTGGCTACACTCAAAGCTTTCATGAAAATCTCCTCTTAGACTAAAGAACCAAAAATGGCCGTTTCCAAATGTAAACGCGCCAAATCCATACCGAGTGATATTCTAGCCGTCGCAGACCGGCTGGCAAACTGTTTCAGGAAGAATTTGTCCCTAAAGTTTATCTTCGATTTTCTTTGACACCGTTTTAATGTAAGCTCGATTACACTACGGATTTAGAACGAACGCTGTTCGACCGCTTCCACATCTCTCGCCAGCTAGGCGACCCGCCAATCAAACGACCTTCCTTCGTGTTTCAGGAGCCAAACGGCCGCTTCGCCTTGAAGACATCGAATTCGGCGTGAGGATATCGAAGTCACTTGAGCTTCGGCTGGGCCCGGATTGTTTTCCGGCCGTGCCAATCTATCCGAGCCGTGACGACGATGTGTCCAGCCGGGTGACGTCGTTTCCTGCCACACTCGGCCGCTACCATGGTCTAAACTGCCCGCTAGCGATCGAATTCAGGCCGCCGGCCGGCCTGCCAGGGGGTCGAGCTTGATTGACGACGAACCGGTAAGTTAACATAAACGCGTCTTTATGAGTGGAAAAGCTGATGCGCAAGAGTCTGTTTTGGTTACAACTTGTCGCCCTGTATGCCGCTTGTGGTCTACTTGCTGCTGACGATGCGCCCGTAATCGCCAAGTTCAGTGTGGACCAACCTGCCATTCAATTACACGGCCGGGACGCGACGTGGCAGATCTTGGTCGACGGGCTGACGGCGGATCAGCAGCACATCGATCTCACGAGAACCGCTCGTTATCGTTCGCTTACCCCCAAGACGGTCGAGGTAAATGATCGCGGAATCGTGCGCAGTCTAGGCGACGGGGTGGGCTCGATCGAACTGGTTGTCGGTACGCTACGGCAAGAGGTCCAGGTCAAGGTCTCAGGTTCGGCGGATCATCGGTCGCTCAGTTTTCAAAACGACATCATTCCGATCCTCAATCGATTTGGTTGCAACGGATCGGGGTGCCACGGTAAAGCCGAGGGTCAGAACGGATTTAAGTTGTCGGTGTTCGGCTTCGATCCACGCGGAGACTATCAATCGTTAACGATGGAAGGCCGGGGCCGCCGCGTGTTTCCCGCCGCTCCGGAACGCAGTTTGTTGCTGCAGAAGATTAGCGGCATCAGTCCCCACGGCGGGGGCGTGCGGATTGAAAAGCGTCGCCCCGAATACCGCGTCTTGCGCGATTGGATCGCCGCCGGCTTGCCACTCGGAAGCGACGACGATCCGCGCATCGCCAAGATCGAGATTACACCCCAGCAGCACCGCATGGAGATGGGGCGAACCCAGCAAGTCCGAGTCGTGGCAACCTACGATAACGGCCTCCAACGCGACGTGACGGAACTGGCCCAATTCCAATCCAACAACGATGCACTCGCATCCGTCAGCGAAAGCGGATTGGTGACACTGGGCGAATCGCCGGGGTTGGTGGCAGTCATGGCCACCTATGTCGGCAATGTGGACGTATTTCGCATTACGATTCCAAGGCGCGACGTAATTGCCAATTATCCACAACTCGCCAAACACAACTTTGTTGATGAATCGATCAACCGGCAAGTCCGCCAATTGGGAATCGTTCCATCGGGAGGATGCAGCGACGCCGATTTCTTACGCCGGGTTTATTTGGACATCATCGGAACGTTGCCAACACCCGCCGAGGCGCGAACGTTCTTAACCAACGAATCGTCCGGCAAGCGTAAGAAACTCGTGGACCAACTGCTAGAGCGGCCGGAGTACGCCGATTATTGGGCGCTGAAATGGTCGGATTTATTACGAGTGAATCGGCGCGAACTGGGCCATAAGGCGGCCTACGACTATTACCGCTGGATCCGCGACAGCTTTGCCGCCAACAAGCCGCTTGACGAATTCACCCGAGACTTGGTCGCCGCCAACGGCTTGCTGGCCGACGTGCCGGCGGGGCAATTCTTCAAAGTCGTCAAGAAACCAAACGAGATGGCCAGTATTACCTCGCAGGTGTTTCTGGGAGTGCGGATTGAGTGCGCCCAGTGTCATCACCATCCATGGGATCGCTGGAGCCAGGCCGATTACCAGGGCATGCAGGCTTTCTTTACCCAGGTGGCCTTCAAGGCGTCGCCGCGCGGCGAGGGCCTCGTCAGCACGGCTAAACGCCGCACCACGCACCCTCGAACGGGCGACACGATTTTTGCCTACCCCTTGGGTGACCAGATGCCGGAAGCCTCGCCCGAAGGCGACCGCCGCAAGTTGCTCGCTGCCTGGATGACGGCCGCTGACAATCCGTGGTTTGCTCGCAATATCGCGAATCGAATGTGGGAACATTTCATGGGCCGCGGAATCGTGGAACCGGTCGACGATTTTCGTCTGACGAATCCGCCGTCCAATCCGGAATTGCTGGACGCGTTGGCGGGCCACTTAATCGAGAGCGGTTTTGACGCACACCAATTGATCCGAGCCATTACCTCGTCGGCCGCCTACCAGCGGACCGCCAACGTGAACGACACCAACCAACAGGATGAACAAAATTACTCGCGATTCTTCTGGAAACAGATCGAAGCAGAAGTGCTATTCGACGCCGTGTGTCAGACCACCGGCGTCGACGAAAAGTTTCGCGGAGTGCCGGCGGGCAGCCGCGCGATCCAGCTTTGGGACAGCGAGGTTCCCCACTATTTCCTCAAGCTGTTCGGGCGGCCCGTGCGTGTCACGGCCTGTGACTGCGAGCGGGTCAGTGAACCGACCGTGGGCCAAGTGCTACACGTACTCAACTCGCCCGAAATTCACGCCAAACTTTCTCACGAAGCGGGCAACATCGCGCGGTTGGCCGAACAGTATTCTGACGATCAATATCTTGTGGAAGAACTTTACTTGACGTTCTTTGCTCGCTTCCCCAGCGACAAGGAACGCAAGACCATGCTTCAGTATTTATCACGGGCCGATGACCGGCGGCGCGCCGTCGAGGACATCGCCTGGACAATGATGAATTCAATCGAATTTTTGTTTAATCACTAGAGTCGCTGATCGCTCCGCGATCAAAGCGTCTGGCAATCGCGGAACGAACGACCAAAAATTCAGCTACCACGCACCAATCAAAGGCAACCACGATGAAACGGAAGACTCGATATTGTGACGGGCTGCGTCGACGGGACGCGATCAAAATCGGCGCGGCCAGCATCTTCGGTTCCAGCTTTGCCTTGCCGCAAATGCTCGAAGCAGGCACGCGAAGTTCCGCGAAGGACGACGTGTCGTTGATCATTGTCTTTTTGCAGGGCGGCATTTCGACGATTGATACATGGGACATGAAACCGGACGCGCCCGCCGAGTTTCGCGGCGAGTTCGATCCGGTCGCCACCAAGGTCCCCGGCATCCAACTGTGTGAACATATGCCGCTGGTGGGCCAGCAAATGGATAAGTTTTCGTTGGTCCGCAGCTTTGGGCACAGCAATTCAGGCCACGGCCCGGGCGATCATTACATGTTGACCGGCTACCTGCCCACGGCCGGTTTTAACGGCAGCCTCAAGCCCAATAATCAACGGCCGGCTCATGGAGCCAACATCGCTCATCAACTTGGCCCGAGAGGAAGCGTGCCGCCCTACGTGTGCCTGCCCAAGATGCACAACAGTGCCGGTTCGGCCTATCTAGGATCGAGCGCCGCGCCGTTTGTCGTCAACGCCGATCCCAGCACGCCCAGTTTCTCCGTTCCCGATCTCATTCCTCCGCTCGATATCTCGGCCAGCCGATTGAACCAGCGCACGAAGCTGTTGAACCAAGTCGACCGCTTTCATCAGTCGGCCGAAGTGGCCGCGAATCGGCAAGCACAAGCGCTAAGCACGTTTCAGCAAAAGGCGTTCGACCTGATGACTTCGCCGCAAACGAAACGAGCCTTCGACATCAAGCAAGAGCCCGAAAAGCTGCGGGAAGAATACGGCATGAATTCGCTGGGGCAATCCTGTCTGATGGCCCGCCGCCTCGTGGAAGCCGGCGTGCGTTGCGTACTGATCGACCACACCAATTGGGACACGCACTACAACAACTTCGATGTTTTGAAAACGGAGTTGCTGCCGAAACTGAACAGTGCCATGTCGACGATGTTTCGCGATCTGCATGATCGAGGCATGTTGGAAAAGACGTTTGTCCTGCTGACGGGAGAATTCGGCCGCACTCCTCGCGTCAATCAACATGCGGGCCGCGACCACTGGGGACCGAGTTCGGCAATCGCGCTTGGCGGCGGCGGAATCCAAGGCGGACGCGTGATTGGCGCGTCGAACGAACGGGCCGAAAAGCCCGCGACCAGCCCCATCGGGCCGGAAGATCTGGCCGCCACGATTTATCACAGCCTTGGAATCGACCCCAAAACAGAATTCCGCACCGCCGAAGGGCGGCCTGTCTCCATCGTTCCGGGTGGGGGCCGCGTTATCTCGGACCTCTTCTAATTATCCCTCCTGCCTAAAACAAACCATGTCGAAGTTGCTTGCTTCCTTCTTGTTGGCCGTCGCCTGCGCGACCGCGATGGCGGACGAGCCGTCAGTTTCGTACATCTTTCCCGCCGGTGGACAACGTGGAACGACCGTCGAATTTAATGTTGGCGGGCATTACTTGCACGATGTTTGTCCGTTCGAAATGTTGGGCCCCGGCGTGACGGCCGTTTCTGAAATTCATCGCGCGCCGCATACCCTTTGGTTTGAAGGTCCGGTCATTCCACAACCGGGTTCACAAAGGAAAGAGAATTACCCAAAAGATCAAGCGGGCTGTGTCACGATTTCGCCGGACGCGGAATTGGGCTTCCGCCGCTGGCGAGCGTGGACCGACCAAGGCGTCACACCGTCGATGAAGTTCGTTGTGGGCGATCTGCCCGAGATCATAGAACAAGAAATCGACGGCCGTCCGCTGCCGGTGCTAGTCCGGGCGCCCGTGACGATCAATGGCCGGATCTTTCCGCGCGAGGATATCGACGTTTGGGAAGTGGAGGCCCGCGCCGGCGAAACTTTCACCTGCGAAGTGATGGCGGCCCGGTTAGGCTCGCCGCTCGATTCGCGTTTGGAAGTGATCGGGCCTGATGGAAGCCGCGTGGCGGAAAACACGGACGGACTTGGCGTCGACTCACGATTGCGGTTCACGGCTTCGCGTGCCGGCCGCTATCAGATTCGCGTCCACGACATCAACTATGATGGATTGCAACATTTCGTCTATCGCCTGTCGATCACCAACGGACCCTACGTCGACCACATCTATCCACTCGGTGGAAAGCGAGGAGACACGGTCGCGATCCGGGCCTTTGGACAACTTCTGCCCGGAACGCCGATCGAAGTCCAACTGCCCAACCTGCGGACGCGAGATTATCGCCATCAGTTCGTCGACGGCCAGCAACGAAGTAACCCAGTGCTCATCGAATTGAGCGATCTGCCCGAAGTGCTCGAACAAGAGCCCAACGCCGACCTGACGCAGGCCAATCCGATAGCGGCACCGCGGGTTGCCAACGGCAGAATTCAGTCCGCGGGTGATGTCGACGTTTGGAAGTTCGAAGCCAAAAAGGGAGAGCAACTGCTGTTCGACATCCATGCCTCGCAACTCGGCTCACACCTCGACTCGGTGCTGACGATTCATGATGCAAATGACAAGCAGTTGGCGGAGTCCGACGACGCGAACGGTGGCCAAACCGATTCGCGGCTGGAGTTCAAAGTTCCACAAGATGGGACATACGCAATTCGCGTGGCGGACCGATTCTCGCGTGGCGGCGAGGCGGCCTTTGGCTATCGGCTTTTTGTCACGCCGAACGAATCCGAACCTGACTTCGCGCTCACCGTCGACACCGACGCACTCACGCTACTACGAGGCGGCGAAGCCAAGCTCAAAGTGACCGCGCGGCGGTTGGCCGGGTTCCAAGGCGCAATCGAGTTGCATGTCGCGAACTTGCCGGCCGGAGTCGCCGTCGAGGGCAACAAGATCGCTGAGAAAAAGCCTAATTGCCAACTGACCTTCAAAGCCGACGAAAAATCGAAGCTGCAACTTGCCCGCCTGAAGATCACCGGAAAAGCAACTCGCGAAGACAAAGAACTGGTTCGGCCCGTCTCGGTCGCCAATCCGTCGCGAGACGACATGCTGCTGGACCATCTGCTACTGCGGGTTGGCATACCAACGCCGTTTAAGGTGACTGGAATTTTTGAGTCCAAGTTTGTCCCCCTCGGGTCGACGCATGTGCGGCAATATTCGCTTGAGCGCAACGGTTTCACCGGACCCGTTACGATCAGCCTTTCCGATCGGCAGGTGCGGCACTTGCAAGGCGTCACCGGGCCGACGATCGTGGTTCCGCCTGGACAATCCGAGTTCATCTTTCCCATTAAACTTGCGCCCTGGTCCGAAATTGGCCGCACCAGTCGCACCACGGTCATGGCGGTGGGTGAGTTACAGGACGAAGACGGCGTGACCCACAAGGTCAGCTACACGTCTCATGAGCAGGCCGACCAAATCATCATCCTGGCCGATCCCAGCCAACTCTCAGTCCGCGCCGGGAAAGGCTCGTTGATTGCGAGGCCCGGCACCAGCGTCGACCTCCCGGTGACGGTCGGACGAGGAAGAGACATCCGCGGCGAGGTTCGGGTCGAAGTCGTCACGGCCAAGCACATTCAAGGAGTCGTTTGCGAATCGCTGGTGTTGAAAGAACATGAAAGCGACGGCACGTTGAAGATTGCTTTTGCCGAGGGACAGGTGGGGCCTTTCAACATGCCGCTCATCATCCGCGCGACCGCCCAAGTTAAGGGCCACCCGTACACGGCCGAAACTGCGATCGACGTTGTTGAAGGTCGATAGTCGTGGTTCGCTCCGCGAACCTTACGTTCTGATCGCGGGGTCCGCTCCCATAAGACTTACGTTCTGATCCCGGAGCGATCAGCGACTCTATTCAGGAATGGTCACTCGACCGTTGTCTCTTTCCCGAACCAACCGGGTGATGATCTCTAAGTTGAGCTTTCCATCGGGGTCCACCAAAACGTCGGCTCGCGCGGAACTTGGTGGGTGATCTTGTCCGAGCCATCGCTTAACGGCCGAGTTGGCGTCGGCGCGGCGTTGCGCCGGAGCGGCAATGAAGTCGTAATCGAATTCTTCGAAGCCCGGTATTCGCGACAGGGCATCTCCCGCCACGAAGCGCACTTGCGAATAATGATCATCCAGCAACTGAGCCAACAGCGGCGCTTGCCAGTCCTTGCCGGCCGCTTCTTGCGCGGGAGCCCACCCCATATGCCAGGCGGTAATCGCGCGTTGCATGGCGTTGCCCTTCAGCAGCCACGCGACCGAGGCGGCGTATTGTTGATCGTCGCTGCTAAATTCCGCGACCGGTGTGCCGTACCATTGGGCCATCTTATCGGCCGACCACTTCAACGTTTGATCCAGGTGGCACAGATTGCAGGCGTTCGGCCGGCCAGTGGTCGAGGAAGGTTCGATGCGCGGGTTATCGATGCGATGGCTGCGCATGGCGGTGGACAGGGCCCACGTCGTGTGCGGCATGTGGCAGTTGTAGCACAAGCTGCCCGCCGAGTTGGCCCCGTGGTGCGTGTGCGACTCGACACGGTCGGCAAAATCTTCGTGGCACTGGAGACAGGCTTGATTACCCTCCATCCCCCGCCCCAACTGGTCATTAGGATCGCTTTGGTGCATGGAGTGGCACGACAAACAAGTCATGTCCCCGCGCTGATAACAGGGCGACATCATGTGAGCGTTGAATTCGTCGCCGCCGGTGCGGCAGGTGTTATCGGGCCAATACACGCCCTCCACGTAATCCCGCTCGGTTTTGGGGTGATGGTTCAGATGGTGGAAGAGCGCTTCCTCGGCGAGATCGAGGCCTGGGCGGTAGCGGAATCCTTTCTCCGCATAGCGTTCCATATCTTGCCAGAAGTTGCCGTGACAGCGGCCACAGATCTGGCTCGATTGCTCGGTCGTGCAGCGCGCCGGGTTGACGATGGTCGGGTCGCCTTGCCCCTTCTTGTCGTCCGCGCCCAAATAATCGCGGTATCGGTTCAACGGATTGCGGTGCCATTCGACATGTTCCTTCCCCGCGCCATGACAGGCCTCGCACGAAATTCCAAACTCCGCCACCTTACTGATGAACTGCTCAGTCATCGGAGGATCGTAGCCGGGCAGGTAGCCGGGAACGCCTGTCACGCTGTGACAACGAATGCAGTGCGAATTCCAGTTGCCCGAGTCCTCGCGTTTGTCGGGAGGAATCATCACGGTGTCTTTCTTGGGGATCCACCGCTGGTGATCGATGCTCCAATACAAAAGAACCTCGACCGGCTGCGTCCGTTTTCCATCCGGGTCGGCGACCCAATAAACCTGATAGTGATGCGAACCGGTCGACATCACGATTTGCATCGGCTCGCGAACGAACACCTGGCCGTCAGAACGGTGGTAGGTGAACTGCATGAAGTGCGAATCGCCTTCCTTAAAAAACCGATACTCTTTGGCGGCAAGCCCCTCTCTGCCTTCAACCCGATCTTTAGTTTCAAATCGCAACGGCTTGTTGTCGAACGGCGCCACCACGGTTTTGGACGAGACGACCTGCGTCATCGTGCGATGGTAAGAATCATGCCAACTCTTGTGCTGCTGCGGGTGGCAACTGAGACAGGCATCCGAACTGACATGGCCGTCGTATTCGGCTTGCCGAGGGATGTACTCGGCTGCGGTGAATTCCGCTTGCCGTTGTTTGGACGTAGCTTCCGGAACGGGTCTGGTGGTCGCCGCCAGCCATCCGGCGCAGACTCCCAAAATCGCCACCGTCACCAATACCTTGATCACACCCGGCCGATGCAGCCGCCCCACTCCCCACAGAATCGACGCAACTCCGCCAAGAGCCGCCACGGAAATCAGAACCAACAATTCCCAGGAAATCATTCAATCAGCTGTAATTCAAGTCATGTCCGAAGTGAAGAGATTTCATGTCCCCGCGCGACACTCGCGCCGGCAAAACCGTCTTCTCTATTGTTTAAGCTTCTTATATCGAAAGCGTTTTGGTTGGTCGGCCTCGATGCCTAGGCGTTCTCGGCGTTGGATTTCGTACGCTTCAAAATTTCCCTCGCACCAGTGGACGTAGCCATCGCCTTCGAAGGCCAGGACGTGCGTCGCGACGCGGTCCAAGAACCAGCGATCATGGCTAATTACCACTACGCAGCCCGCGTAGTTTAGGATCGCCTCTTCCAGGGCTCGCAGCGTATCCACGTCCAAATCGTTGGTCGGTTCATCCAGCAGCAGCACGTTCGACCCACGGCGCAGCAGCTTGGCCAGATGCACGCGGTTTCTTTCGCCACCGGAAAGCACGCCGACCTTCTTCTCATGATCGGGCCCGCGGAAGTTGAAACGAGAAACGTAGGCGCGCGAATTGATTTTGCGCCCGCCCATTTCGATCGTGTCGTGGTCGCCCGAGATTTCCTGAAACACGGTCTTTTCCGGGTCGAGCGCGTCGCGATTTTGATCGACATATCCAAACTCGACCGTATCGCCCACGCGGAGCTTGCCCGAATCGGCTTGCTCTTGCCCCGTGAACATGCGGAACAGAGTCGTTTTGCCGGCACCGTTGGGGCCGATCACGCCCACGATCCCGCCCGGCGGAAGGTGGAAGCTGAGATTTTCGATCAGTAGATTGTCGTCAAAGCCCTTGCAAACATCTTGGGCCTCGATGACCAAATCGCCCAAATGTTTTCCGGGCGGAATCTGGATTTCGAATTCGTCCAAACGTTCTTCAAAACGCTCCGAAGCAAGTTTCTCGTAGGCGCTCAGCCGGGCTTTGCCCTTGGCCTGCCGCGCGCGGGGCGACATCTTGATCCATTCCAATTCGCGCTGCAATGTCTTGCGTTTGGCAGCAGCCGATTTTTCTTCGCGCGCCAGACGATCTTGTTTTTGTTCCAGCCAAGACGAGTAGTTGCCTTCCCACGGGATGCCGCGGCCGCGATCCAGTTCCAAGATCCAGCCCGCCACATTGTCGAGGAAATATCGATCGTGCGTCACGGCGACCACGGTTCCGGAATAGTCGGCCAAATGCCGTTCGAGCCAGTTCACCGTTTCGGCGTCAAGGTGGTTTGTCGGTTCATCCAACAGTAGCAGATCGGGACGTCGCAATAACAGTTGGCACAGTGCGACACGCCGACGCTCGCCGCCGGAGAGTATTGAGACGTCGGCATCGCCCGGAGGCAGGTTCATGACGTCCATGGCGATTTCAATTTCCCGGTCGAGTTCCCAGGTGTCGGTCGCTTCGATCTGATCCTGAACACGGGCCATTTCGTCGTACACCTTCTGCATCGCCTTCTCATCCAGCGATTCGTCGGCGCACTTTATGCTCAACTCGTTGTAGCGCTCGAGCAGCGCCCGCCGCGGCGCGACCGCTTCCTCGACGTTACCCCACACATCTTTTTCAGAGTTGAGTTGCGGTTCTTGCGAGAGATAGCCGCAGGTGAATCCGTCGGACAGCCGTGCCTCGCCGTCGAACTCCTTGTCGGTGCCGGCCATGATTCGTAGCAGCGTACTCTTCCCCGCTCCGTTACGCCCCAAGACGCCGATTTTCGCTCCTGGATAAAATGCCAGCCAGATGTTGCTCAGCACCTCGCGCTGGCCGTGCTTTTTGGTGAGGTCTTCAATCGTGTAAATGTATTGCTTTCCCATTGTCTTTCACTTGAAGCCGGTCATCTTGATTATTGAAACTTGGAACGACGACGCGTTTTGGTCCAAGTCGCTAGCGTTGGCCCATCGGCCGCGAAATCTCCGCGTCAACTCGTTCCACGGGGAATCGAGCGCCGTCCACGAATTCGCTGGAAACAGCAGCTACGCCCGCCAGACTTCCCGACATGTTAGCTGCAACCGACCGCCGTACACCAGACGGGGAAAGAAACGCGGCAAATGGGGGCTCGGATCACTGCTAGCGGAACTTTTTTGGGAAACTTTGACGATCGTTCCGAAACTGCTGATTATTCCCGTCCTACTGAACCGATAAAGTACACCGTGGAATGGGAATCGTTGAGTGGTAGGGGACTCGGCGATTTCAGCTTTGTAGGGCTTCCGATCCTTTCGAGGCAGGGCGAGCGCAACCTTCTTTGACGGTTGTGCTCGCTTCTTTTTTGCGCTCACGCCCCAACTCGCTCGCATTCCACCCTCTTGGTGCCGGGTTCACCCTGCCTGCTTCATCCGCCCTGGTAAACCCTGCGGCCTGACGAAAGGCTGCCACATGTGCCACGTGTAGTAGGTCCGCCGAAATTCTTGGCTCGCATGGGTGCCCTATTCCGATGCCACTAGTGCCGGGTTAACCGGTCCCACACCTCACGCCAACCGCCCGAAGACGAAGGTCACGAGCAACTGTCTCGCTCGCCCCGCAGATCGGAATCGGAAGGGTGCCCTAAGCACATCGGAGCCCAGTTGCCCACCGCAACTGGGCTCTTTTTTTTTTGGTTCTTCTTCCTTCAGTCGTCTTTTTAGCCGCGCTAGGCAATCACGTCATGGACGACCTCGCCGTGGACGTCCGTCAATCTAAAATCGCGGCCGGCGTAGCGGTAGGTTAAACGCGTGTGATCGAATCCCAGCAAGTGCAGGATCGTGGCGTGCAGATCATGAACGTGGACTCGGCCTGAAACCGCTTCGTAGCCGTAGTCGTCGGTCGCGCCATAAGCGATTCCAGCCTTCGCTCCGCCGCCGGCCAGCCACATGGTAAAGCCGTTGTTATTGTGGCCCCGGCCGTCGCCGCGGGGATCGTCAGGAGTGCGCCCGAATTCACCTCCCCAGATGACCAGCGTTTCCTCCAGCAGGCCGCGCTGCTTGAGGTCCGTCAGCAACGCGGCGATCGGCTGATCGGTTTGCTCGCAGCGCAGCGGCATGTTCTTTGCCACGCCGCCGTGATGGTCCCAATTGTCGTGCGTCAGTTCGATGAAACGCACGCCCGCTTCACTAAATCGCCGCGCGAGCAGGCACTGCCGGCCAAAATCGTCGGTCTTTTTCTTGTCGCCGACGCCGTACATTTCCAACGTCGCGGCCGTCTCCCGTTCGAGGTTCATCAGTTCAGGTAGCGCCGCTTGCATGCGAAAGGCCAACTCATAGGATTGAATCACGCCTTCTAACTGTTCGTCGACTTTCCGCTGCTGGAGTGCTTGGCGGTTGAGTGACTGAATGAGCGCCAGTTGTTCGCGCTGCGCGGCGGCCGACAGATCTTCCCGTTTGAGATTTTCAACGCGTGCTTTGCGCACCGACTGGCTCATCGTACCGATCGGCGTGCCTTGATAGGCGGCGGGCAAAAAGGCGCTGCTGTAGTTCCGTTCGCCGCCCAGGATCACCGGCGGCTTGATGGAAATGAAGCCGGGCAAATCGGAACTCTCGCTGCCCAATCCGTACACGACCCAGGAACCGAGCGACGGTCGATGGAATACGGTGCTGCCCGTGTGCAGTTGAGTCAGCGCGGCCGCATGTTCCGGGCTGTCGCAGTGCATGCCATTCAACACGCACAGGCTATCGGCGAGTTTCGCGGTATGTGGATAGAGATCAGAAATGGACAGTCCGCTTTCGCCGTATCGCTGAAAGGTCCATTGCGACCCGAAAAATTTTTGTCCGCTGTTGCGGCTCGGTTGGCCGTCGGCTGCATTCAATTTGGGTTTATGGTCGAACGTCTCCATGTGCGACGGGCCGCCCCGCATGCACAGGAAAATGACCCGCTTGGCCTGGCCCATGAAGTGCGGTGATTTGGGGGCGAGCGGATTGTTGTCCGCCGCGTGCGACGGGTCCGCCATCAAACCGGCCAGCGCCAGCATCCCAAAGCCCGTCGAGGACTGACGCAGCATTTGTCGGCGTGAGATGTTTGTCATGGATATCCTGTCTACTCGAGGTAGCGAAATTCCGCCGTCGCCAACAGGGCTTGGCAAAGCATGGACCATGCGGCGGTCTCGTCAGCGGCTGTTTTATCGGCGGCCGTCTTATCGGCGGTCGTCTTATCGGAGACCGTCACTTTTTGAAACTGCTCAAGATAACGGATCGCCTGGGATCGTTCGACGTCGCTCGGTAATCGAGCAAAGAGCCGACGCCAAGCGTGGTTCAGTCGCTGGCTGTCTTCGCCGTGACGCGCCAACAGTCGCTCGGCCAGACGGCGAGCCTGTTCGATGACCAGCGGACTATTCAAGAAAAACAACTGTTGATCCGCGATGGGACGGTCCGACCGGCGGCCAACCACGAGGCTTGGGTCGGGAAAATTCCAGATTTTCAGTTCGCTGGGCAGGGACATGCGGGCGACCGGCAGATAGACCGATCGATGGCGGCCGCCGAGCTGTTCGGGCGTCATCTTCACCGTCGCATTCAGTTCACGTTGGCCGGCAAACTCGGTGGCAATCACCGATGAGGCTGGCCTTTGCAGGTCCAGTGAATCGCCCACCGCCAACAGCGCGTCGCGCAGCGGCTCGGCTTCCAAACGACGGCGATTGGCGCGCCAGAAGAAACGATTATCGGGATCGCGGGAGTAGTTGTCCGCGTGATAGCGGCTGCTCATTTGGTACGCGCGGCTGAGTACGATCCGGCGGATGAGGCGTTTGGTGGACCAGTCGTCTTGTTGGAATTTCACGGCGAGGAAGTCGAGCAGCCAAGGATGGCTGGGACGCTCCCCCATGACGCCCAAGTTATTCACCGACCGCACGATCCCCTCGCCGAACAAATGTTGCCAGACACGGTTTACCGCCACGCGGGCCGTTAACGGGTTGGCGGGATCGGTAAGCCAGTGGGCCAACTGCAGCCGGCCGCTCGCGCCGGCTGGAATGATCGCCGGTTGATGCGGGATGGAACCTAGGAAGCCGCGCGGCGCCAGTTCGCCTTTGCGGTTGTATTCGCCTCGTAGACGAATGTGACAGTCGCCGGTCTGATCCGCTTCGCGAACGGCCATGGCGTAATCGGGCAGCGGCGGCGGGTTGTCGGTTGTTTGCTTGAGCTGTACGTCGAGCTTCTTGATCTTCTCGTCCCAATCGGCGATCTCGGCGGCCAATTGTTCAATGGCTGCTTTGAGCTTTCCAATGGCTTCGTCGGCCGATTGCTGTTCCGCCGACTTGCCCTTCGTGAGCATTTTGAGTTTATTCTCTTGAGCCGCCTTGTTGCGGACAACACGATAGCGGTCGGAGCGCGCTTTATTACGGGCCGCCGTTTGTTTGGCAACGTCTTCCTTCCACGCTTCCGCCGGGCCCTGCAATTTTTCGCAGTCCTTGCCGATCGGCTTCAGTGGCCGGTCGTGCCCATATTGGTTTCCCGCCGGAGCCGCCGTGCCATACAGCAAATAGGTGCCGCGGAAAATGCCGGCCAGCCCGTAATACTCGGCGGTGCTAATCGAATCAAACTTGTGGTCATGACAACGGGCACAACTAATCGTTAATCCCAGCACGGATCGTCCGACGACGTCCATTTGTTCATCGATCAGATCCATCTTGAAGCGGTCGCTTTTCGTCTCCATGAACAACTTCGGCCCCATCGTCAGCATCCCCGTCGCCACGATTTGTTCGTCGCGTTGCTCGCGCGAAGCGGCCGGCAACAGATCGCCCGCAATTTGCTCACGGATAAACTGGCCAAAGTTCTTGTCGGCATTGAACGAATCGATCACGTAATTACGATAGCGCCAGGCGTGCGGCCAGATGACGTTGCGATCGCCGCCGTTGGTTTCGGAGTACCGTACAAGATCCAACCAGTGACGTCCCCACCGTTCGCCAAAGTGTTTCGACGCCAGCAGTTCGTCCACCAGCGCCTCGATCGCCGACGATCGATCTTGTTCATAAGCCGCCAGGAAATGGTCTAGCTGCCCTAGGGACGGCGGCAGGCCGATCAGGTCGAAATAGAGGCGTCGGGCAAGGATGTGGGGCGCGGCATCGGCAACGGGCACCAGCTTTTGTTTCTTCAGCCGGGCCAGAATAAACTGGTCGATATCGGTTAAGGGCCAAGCCGTTTCGCCCATGGTTGGCGGATTCGGCGGCCGCAGCGGTTGAAACGACCAATGATCTTGGTTGATCCGTGGAGTCGTCGCTGCGTTTTCCGAAGTCAAACTTTCTCGCGGATCCGGCGCGCCCCGCGCAATCCACTTTTCAAAATCGGCGACGACCTGGGGTGGCAGTTTGCCTTGGGGCGGCATCTTGTAGTCTTCGTAGCGGAGCGCCGACATTAACCCGCTAGCCCTTGCGTCGCCAGGAACGATGACCGCACCGCTGTCGCCGCCGGCAGCGATCCCCTCGCGTGAGTCGAGCCGCAAGCCACCTTGAAGTTTGTTCGCTTTTTCCGCTTGAGAAGAATGACAAGCGTAACAATGTTTGACCAGCACTGGACGGATCTTCTTCTCGAAAAACTCGACGCCCTGCTGGTCGTCGGCGGCGGCAGCAAGAGACGGACCAAGGCAGCCAGCCACAACGAGAAGATAGAGCAGCCGCATCGATTTGCTTTCGTCAAGGGCGGGGGAGGGCGAGTTGAGAGCGGGCAGGGTCGAGTGAATGGTAAGCACCCTCGGGCCCGCATGTCAAGAATCGCTCGCTGCGGCGTTAGGGATTGTCTTTCGACGGGTCAAAATCCGTCTCCCTTGGCGCTTCGGTAAACAGTTTGGGAAGGAACCTCTTTCTAAGGAAGAAAGCAGCTAGCGCGCCAACAAGCGGACAGACCACATCGGCCAACAAACTCGGTCCAAAGGGGAACGATAACCCAAACAACTCTTGGCCCAGGGCTAGTCCCAGCAGAACGGCGGAGCCCGCGTAGACCAGGAGCTGGACGAGGTAAATCATCGCTTGATGAGCGGACCGCGGCTTGCACGGATTGGCGGCACGAAGGCAAGCGACGAGGCCCAAGGTGACCGAAAACCAAATGCCGAATTGCCAATCGCCGGTAAGAAGGGACCCGAGGCAGACCGCGACCGCGGTCAATAGAAAGAACAAGTCCAGCAAGCGGAATTGATATCGCCACTTGCTGGACTGTTCAATTGGATCGTATTTGGCTGGACGCATCCTTACAGGTTACGAAAACTGCTTGTTAGGAGAACAGGGCATCTAGTTCGTCACCGGCCAGAACCGCCGCCAAATCGCCTTCGGTCGGCAGGCGGCGAACGCCGTTATCCAGTCGTTCGCCCATGACACCATTCGCGTCATCATGATCGAGACCCAAAACGTGGCCCATTTCATGGAGTACGACGCTCAGCAAATCGACTTGGCCCGCCGCCGCGCTGTCGCCAGCCGCGACCAAGCCACGATTGGCCGTCACCTTGAACTCTTCGTTGGCGTTAGGCGTGCGGTCGACAAACCAGCCGTGTCCGGCGGCGTTGCTGTCGATCGTGATCGAATTGCCAAGTGCCTGGCCCAGCAAAGCGCCGTTCAGGTCGGCCAGCCGCACATTGAGTTGGGCGAGCTTCTCGGATTGGGCCTCGGTAAGCCCTTGGTCCGCCAAGATGTCGGCGGCCGCGCTCACGATCGGAGCCAATTCTTCGGAAGTCAGTGCCTTCGCGTTCGTGTCGGCCGGGTTGGCTTCTCCCGCGGACGCGGTCAGCGGCGAAGGAGCTTTCCAGCGGCCCGCCACGCCCGTATCCGAGGCAATACCAAAGTGATAGAACCGGTCGCTGGCACCGCTCCAACTTCCATCCCCGTTTTGGTCGAGGAAGAAGTCTCGTCCGCGCTGGACACCGATGTTGTCGGTGCCGTCGCCGTCCCAGTCGCCAATCAGCGGCATGTCGCCAGTGGGATTGCCGAAGCGATAGACGGTGTCACCCGCGCTCCAGGCTCCGTTTCCACTGGCGTCCAGGAAGAACAGGTTGTCACGGTGAATACCGATGTTGTCGGTGCCATTGCCGTCCCAGTCGCCAATCACCGGAACATCGCCGATGATTCCGAAACGATAGACAACGTCGCCAATGTTCCAACGGCCATCGCCGGTGAAGTCGAGGAAGAAGAAGTTATCGCGATGGATGCCGATGTCGTCCGTTCCGTTGCCGTCCCAGTCGCCCACAATCGGCGTGTCACCGATGTTGCCGAAGCGATACACCGCGTCGCCAGCACCCCATCTGCCGTCGCCGCTGACATCCAAGTAGAAGAAGTTGCCGCGATGGACGCCGACTTCGTCGAAGCCATCGCCGTTCCAGTCGCCACTGATCGGCGTGTCACCGTCAATGCCGAAGCGGGCAACTGAATCGCCAACATTCCAAGTACCGTCACCAGTCACATCTTGGAAGACCAAGTTGGATCGACGGACACCAATCGCGTCGGCCCGAGGAGCACCGCCGACGATTTCGACTTGGTAATCTTCCACTTCACCGTCCACGGCCGGACCGCCCGGCAGCAGGCCGCCATCCGTGCTAACACGGAAGCGAGCGTAGGTTGTGCCAGGGATCGCATCCGCGGGAACCTGGAAGGACAATGGCTGGACCACCGATCCGTCGATCTGGCCAACGCCGCCGCCGATGGACCGAATACTGACGGAACTGGTACCCAGCGCCGGATTGATCGAAATGGTCCGCTGGACCACGCCCTGCCGATTGACAACCGTGATGTCTTCGTCCAAATCGGCGAGGAAGATCTCGTTGTCAAAAACGGCCACGCCCGTGTTGGACACGATATTTGCCGGCGTGTCGAAGTCGCTCTCGATAATTCCGGTGACCGGATTGATCAGATACACCTTGTTGTTGGCGCTGTCGGTCGCGACCAGAGCGTCGCCCGCCCCGTCGGGGTCGGAGATAGCACCCAAACCGCCGTCCAACGCCTGGCCGGGCACGATCGCATTTTCGATCAATTCCGTCAGTGGATTGAACACATAGATGCGGTCGGTGATCTGCTCTTGGATATAGAGCCGATCGTTTAAGAAGGCCATTCCATCGAAGATCAAATCGAACGGATTCGGCAAGTTGAGGTTGGTGAAGAAGGGATCCGCGCTCAAATCGATACCGATTCCGCCCCCATTGAGGACTTCGCCCGTATCAGGATCAATCCGATACAGCCGGTCATGAGGAACCGCTTCATTGCCAGTCGGCAAACCGCCCGATCCTTCGATGTACCACAGGCTGGTACCGTCGAATTCCAAACCACTCAGCACGGCCACGGTTTGTTGTTCACCGTTGATGAGCACCGTTGGGAACGTGCGAATGACGTCTCCGGTGTCGGGGTCGATCTCGATCAGTTCATTTTCGAGGCCGTCGCGGTTGGTGGCGAACAAGCGTGGGATGCTGGAGGTAACCTCGGTGCTGAGTGAGATTTGCTCGTTGGCTTCCCAGATTCCGTTTTGATTAAAGTCGATCCAGGCATCCAGTTCGCCCGTGCCCTGAATGGTGACATCGACCGTGGCGGATTGGCCAGGAATCAACGGGCTGGTGAAGGCGATGCCATCTTCGTCGTCGGGAACGGGGACATCGTCACCATCGGCCGCCGCGGTCGGAGTGCCGTCCGGTTCCGAATCGACCAATTCACCCAGGATCGGACCGCCCAGCTCGTGCGACGCACCGCCGTCGACAATCCGTGTCGGGTAGCTGTTGGCGAAGCCGCTTTGGCCTGCCGTGGGAGCATCGCCGTAATCAAATTCGGGGACGAGTTCACTGATCGCCAATCCGGCGACGGAGACCGCGGTCGCGGAAGTGACGTCGATCGTGATCCGTCCGGTCGCGTCGGCCGTGGCGACGCGAGCAAACGACTTGAGATCTCGGTTATCGTCGCCGACTTCGTTGTTGATGATCAACTCATCCGCGGAGAGAGATTGAGTAAACACGGTCGCGCCCGCGCCGTCCGTGATGGTGACGTCCTGCGTGCTCGCGGTGTTATTCAATCCAAACACCCAAATGTTGTAGTCGAGTCCCGCGACAAGGTCGTTCCAAATGAACGTCGCCGTGTCGCCGTTGGCCGCGAACAGCGCCGTACCATTCAAGCCGTTCAGCGACTGAATGTGTTGCGGAAGCGTGTTGGGGGCGATCGGGAATTGATTGGTCGTGAAGCTGCCGCTCAAATTGGAAACGTCCAGGTCGAATCCGGTCACGTTGCCGGCTTCATCAATCAGGTCGTTGAAGGAAGTCGGCGTGGCACTGGTAGGAATCGGAGTCCAGTTCCTAGGTGTGTCACTGCCACCCTCAAAATCAACGCCGACCAGTGGCGAAACCAAGATGTCGTTGTCTTCGATCGTAGCCGTGGCGTCCAGCAATTGCACTTGAGGATAATCCGGGTCGCCCGAACTGGTGATCTCGTGCGTGATGAAGCCGATGTGGCGGCCGAATTCAAAGTCTCGGTCGTCCACCGCCAACACGGTAATGGTTTGAATCGAGGTGTCGGTCAGCGTCAGCACCAGTTGCGGACTAAAGTTGGCACCGGCGTCACTGCTGAGCATAACTTGGCCGTCGGCCGAGGTGATGGTGACCTCGACGGGACCGATTGGTTCAGTTGTCAGGGAAACCGTGTAGGTGTCGGTTAGGCCGTCTTCGGTAACAAGGATGCCGTCTTCACCTTCGGAAATCGCCACGCCGGGCTCTAGGCCGAAGGCAAAGGCCGCAATCTGCGTACTCCATTGGTTCCCGTCGGCAAACGCACCCGTGAACCAGAAGGTCAGATCGTCGGACGGATCCACCGACATCGACGTGTAGCGGCCAAATTCGTTACTGGGCACCGTGCCCACGCCGTCCACCAGACGTTGCTCGAACGTGGTCATGGCACCTTGCGGATCGGTCGCTTTTCGGCCGATATAGCGGAGCGACGGCGAAGTATTGTCGCCGGTCACGTTGTAACCCATGACAATATTGCCGTTCCCGTCCATGGCCATCGATCCCAGGAAGCGGTTGTCGTTTCCGAAGGAAACATCGCCTTCTTGCTTGACTCGCCACTGGGTCGTGACAGTTCTGGACAATTCAAACCAGCGAATTCCGCCTTGGTCGGTACCCGAAATATCGTGGACGAAACTTCCCACCAATGCTTGATGAGGAGTGGCGTCGTCGAGCGTTCCGTTAGTGAAGTTGCGATAGGCCAACCGCCAAGTGATTGGTTCGCGAATCGGATCCAGCGGAGTGCCACCCGCCTGGCCAAAAACGCTGTTGTTAGTCAGGCCACCCAGATCCGAATCAATTTCGGAAATGGGGATGCTGGTAATTTGGCCAAAGATCGACAAATTAGGATTATCAAAGTCGGGGAAGAACTCAAAAATGTCCAGGAAGTCGTTCACGTCGACGTTTTGGCCCGGACTATGCGCTTCGTCGTCGCGATGCCGCGCGAAGACGGCGGGCTCGCCGGCTGGGGGTGCTTCACCATCCAGGTCGGCCGGAGTTAGCGTCTGGAAATTGAATCCATCCAACCTGGGGGCGACCTGCCGGATCTGCGGACGCAGGGCGTTGCCCAGCAGCAGATTCGTGCGATCCAAGGCATAAACGACCGGATCGACGTCGCCGTTGGCGTTCGTTTCGCCACCCGTAATGAAATAAGCTTCGGGCCACACCGCCACTTTGGGCAATTCAAGATTGGGGGTGTTCAACGCGGTGAGCAACCAGTCCGCGGCGTTGCTCGTCGGCGTCGGAGTTCGGGAAACATACAGATTCACGCCAAGATTGTTGACGCGAGACTCCATAAGCAACCAACGATCGGCCAGGTGGTCATAGAGGACAGTCGCTTGCCCGTTGCCGTTGTTGGCACCCAAGGTACGCATGATGAACGGACCGTCGACAATTGATCCCCGTTTATCGTAGATCGTAATCTGGCTTCCTTGAGGATGATTGACGGCCTGGACATAGTGATCGGGTCCGACATCGCCGCTTGGATCGGCCGGATCGATTCCCGTAAACGATTGGCCTTCCATATCAATGATCGGATTGGACAAGCGGTCCGAAATCACGATGACCTCGTAGTCTTCAACTTCGCCATTTTGAGCTATTCCGGTTGGGCCCAAGCCGCCGCCCGTGCTGATGCGGAAACGGGCAAACGTCGAACCAATTGATCCGCCCGGAGGCGTGACGGTGAAGGAGAAGTCGCCTTCGCGGGTGCGAATCCGATTGACCACCAATTCACTGGTGTCGAACACGCCGTTGCGATTGAAATCAATCCAGCCCTGCACAACGGCGCTGGGCGCTGTGTCCGGATCCAAGCCTTGGATATTGACCGTGATGACTTCGCTTTGTCCGATAACCATCTCGACTGGCAGAGTTATGCCGTCTTCATCGTCGATCCCCGTCACGTCGTCACCCGTGGCGTCGTATTCATCCGCCGCGTTGGGATTGGCCTCGATTTCGTTGTCGCGCAAAGCACCCAATCGCGGTCCAATCGCGCCATGACGCGCGCCATCGTCGCCGACGAGCGTCCCGTAGCTTTCCGGGGCGTCGCCGAAGTCGAGCGCGTCGATCGTAACTTCGTAATCTTCCACTTCACCGTCCGGCAGAACCTCGGAGACATCGGGTCCAAACGGACCTAAGCCAGGGTTGGTGCTAACGCGGAATCGGGCGTAAGTTTTGCCAGGAGTCGAATTCGCGGGTACTTCAAAGGAGAACGGCGTCGTCGCCGTCGAATTGGCCACAATTCGGGCGTTAGTAATAATCTGCTCGGAAATTCCATCCACGATGTCTTCAAAATCGCCGTCGCCATTGAAGTCGATCCAGCCGCTCACGAATCCGTCGTCGTTGGTTACCTTGACGTTGACGACCGTGGCCTGACCGGCGAACAAACGTAGATTGTCAAACGTGATTCCTTCTTCGTCGGGGATATTGGTCACGTCGTCGCCCGTGCCGTCAAACGGTTGGGCGGCGTCTGGTTCGGCATCGACAAAGTCGCCCAGGATCGGTCCTGCCTTGCCATCGACGAAGTGCCGTGCACCTGGCTTGAGCAAGTTGCTCAACGTCGTGCCGTAAGTATCCGGCGCGTCGCCGAAATCAATGCCCGTGATGGTGACGATGTGATCTTCCACTTCGCCGTCGGTAGCAAATCCAGTGGGCTGAGGTGTCCCCAAACTGCTGACGCGGAAGCGGGCAAACGTATCGCCGATGATCGCATTGTCGGGCACCTGGACATCGAATCGCCGTTGCAGACCAAGATCATTCAAGTCAAATGTCGCATTGGGATCGGAATCGCTGATGAGCACGTGTTCGCTGATCGTGTTCGCACCGAGCGGGCCATCTAGCAGATCATCAAAGTCGCCGTCTTGGTTGAAGTCGATCCAGGCGTCGACTTTGCCTGGCTCGTTGGAAACGATCAAGTCGAAGGCGTCGCCAATGAGCAGGCCAACATTCAAGGCCTTAGGGAAATTCACGCCGTTTTCGTCGTCAATTCCGCGAATATCGTCGCCCAGGGCTCCGGCGGATTGCGTGGCGTCGGCTTCCGCGTCGGGTTGTCCCACGCCCAGTCGCGGTCCACCGATCAGGTGACTGGGACCACTGTCGGGGTCGCGAGGGTCGTTATTGACCAGCAGTGTCGGATAGTCGGGATTGGAATCCAACGCGTTATCCGGCGCGTCGCCAAAATCCAATCCACCGAGTAACACTTGGTAGTCTTCCACTTCGCCGTCGTTGGCGTATCCCGTTGGGCTAAGCCCGGCGGTCGAGCTAACTCGGACCCGAGCGTAGCTTGTTCCCACGATCGCGTTTCCAGGAACCGGGAAGGTAACCTGTTGCGTTCCGTCGTTATTGAACGCCAAGTTGGTAACGACTTGCTCAAATGGATCAAGGAAATCGCCATCGGCGTTGAAGTCGATCCAAGCGTTGACTCGATCCGTGCCAGTGACGTTGGTAACTTGCACCGTGATTTCACCGGGTTGGCCGCCAATCAGATTGTCAAACTCAACCCCATCCTCGTCGTTTGGAAAGCCACCGGTCACGCCGTCGTCGTCATCGCCCAGCGCACTGGCGCCTTCCTGGGCAAACGGATCCAGGTCGACGCGGAAACCTAGAATGGGGCCATCGGGGCGCAGCGCGTGAGAGGGACCCGAATTCCCATCGTTCAGATCGCCCTGCCGGACGATGGTCTGATAGTCCGCCGTGCCGATACCGACGGTGGGATCTGGTGCATCACCAAAATCCAGTCCTAGAATGGTGATGAAGTGATCTTCAACTTCACCGGGCCTTGGGCCACCGGCTGGAATGTCTTCCTTAAGGTCAAACGACTTGAGATTGAAGTCGTTTGAAATTTCGTCAAGCCGGACTACACGCATTCGGAGAATGGTGTTTCCCGGAACGGCATTGTCCGGCACGTCAAAAGTGACTTGCACTTCTTCTTCGCCGTTGTCACCGGCAGTGTCCGTGATAGTTCGGAAATTGCATTCAATGAGCGGACAAGGATTCGGTTCGAACAACACGCGCAGAGCATTGTCCGCCAATTGCATATCAAATTCGCCATCGAAGTTGAAGTCTATCCAAGCGTGAGCGTAGACGGCGTAGGGAGCATCTGCAGGCGTCGGATTCCGAGGGTCATGCACCCAAAACTCGAGCGTCGTTTCTTGTCCGACGAACAACTCTAACGGACCCACTCCGGGCAAACCATCCAGGTTGAATGTTACGCCCCCTTCGTCCTCGTCGTCGAAGCCGTTGACATCGTCACCCGAGGCATCGGGCGATTGCGTGAAGCCACTGATTTCTAGGTGATTGACGGGCGTACCGTTGTTAAATACACCCCGTGCGGAGTCGGTGGCAAAACTAGAAGCTTTTCTTCCCAAACGCCATAAAGCGGGAGCATGTTGCGGACCGTTGTCCGTGGCCGTGGTGCGGTAGTTTCCAGGACCCGTGCCCGGACCAGGATCGGGGGCGTCGCCAAAGTCCGCCACGATTCCCGGTTGCACGACGATCATGTGATCTTCGACTTCACCGTCCAGGGCGATGCCCGATGGTGACAGGTCGCCTGCCGTGCTAACGCGAAATCGCATCGTCAACGGTTCGTTCAATGTGACACGATTTGGCTGTGAGGGGTCGATATTGGTCGGAACTCGGAAGCTGAACGCCCGCGATTCGTCTCGGCGAACGAGCGCTCTGTTAAGAAGTTGGCTCTCGAATATCCCGTCGTTGTTAAAGTCGGCGAAGGCGTCCACCAAGCCGTCGGCCTGAGTCACCGTGACGGTATAGTTCATGTCCAGACCTTCGATAATTGTGCTGGTGAACTCGACTCCGTCCTCATCATCAAAGCCGTCATTGTCGTCCTCGAATCCGGTGAACTCAAATTCCGTCCCAAATCCGATCGGCTTCAGGTCGGGCGTTTCCGCATCTATTAGATTCCCTAGAATTGGCCCGGAACCGGTCACCAAATGGAACGGACCGTTCCGCGATAGACGCGTCGTCCGGACCAGCGGGTTATTGATATCAACGATCAAAGTATCCGGCGCATCGGGGGCATCCCCCAGGTCGAAGGGCCCCGTCGGACCGTTAATTAACAGTTGATAGTCTTCGACTTCACCGTCTGCGGCAAAACCGTTATGTCCCAGGCCGCCGGCGGTGCTGAGCCGGAAGCGGGCGAATGTATTCCCAACGACCACCCCACTGGGCAGGCTGGGAACATCGAATTCAAATCGATTCGCGACCCCGGGATTCACCGATCCATCCTTGATACCGTCGCCATTCACGTCGGCAATCGAGTCGACAATGTGCTCGGAGATGGGAAGCCCCGTGGAAGCATCAAGGAAGCCGTCAAAACTGCCATCGCCGTTCAAGTCGACCCAAGCATCCAGCAGCCCTTGCTGGCCATTGACGAAGACATCGAACGCCGCCGTCTGTCCAATTCCCAGCGGCAAAATTCCAAAGGGCTCGCCCGTAACGTGGAACACGCCGTCCTCGTCGTCGGAACCGTTGCGATCGTCGCCCAGGGCGTCGGGGCTGGCAAAGCCGTCGGGATCCTGATCGACGGTGGCTCCCAAATGCAGATTGCGGAGGGCATGGCGAGGACCATCATTGGCGTCCGTCGTTCTGAATGGCCCGGGCGCGCTGGTGCCGTCGTCCGGCAAGTCGCCGTAGTCAAAGGCGACAATGTTGACAACGTAATCTTCGACTTCACCGTCCGCCAAAAATCCAAACGGCTCGATGCCCGGCCCGTTGACCTGCGGGCTGACCACGCGGACGCGAAGAAAGTTCTTTCCTGGCGTAACCGTCGGAGGAACCAGGAAGCTGATGTCCCGAATGTTGATGAACTCATCGCCCGGCTTGCCTAGATCGATCACTTTCAAATCAAAGTCGCCGTCCAGATTTGAATCGAGCCAAGCATGTACGTGGCCCACGGCGCTCGTGATTTGTACTCTTACCGTCGCCATTTGCCCTGGAACCAACTCAATTCCCGCGCCCGGGATCGCATCCGTCAGGAATACTACGCCATCGTCGTCAGCTCCGTCACCGGTCGCATCGACCGACTGCAGGCCGTCTGCTTCCGGGTCGATTTGCAGCCCCAGCCGCGGCGCGCCAGAGAGTATTGCGTGACGAGCCCCACTGGTGAGCAAGGTCGGATAGTCAACGAAGGGATCATTCGGATTGTCTGGAGCGTCGCCAAAGTCGAAGGTGCTTGAGATGGTGATCTGGTAGTCTTCGACTTCGCCGCCGAAGACCTCGGAAACGGGTCCAGGATTTGCCTCTCCCACACCCACAATCCGAAACCGTACAAAGGTTTCACCCCTCTGCGCGTCGGTAGGTGTCGGAATATTCACTTGATTGGTCGTGTTGGCCAAAAGTAGCATTCCGGTGTCCGGAGTCACCAGCTCGGTGAGTGGGTCGAAGCCATTTTCGCCGTCAAAGTCAACCCACGCAAAGAGTAGGCCGTCCGCAGTCGGATTGAGGGAAATCGTCGTGCTAGTGACCAGACCCGCGAAGAACACGGGAAGACCGGTGCCGGCTTCAATAATGGGGAACAGCACGCCGTCTTCATCGTCAAATTCGGTTAGGTCATCTTGATCAGCCTTGGACGAATCAAACGGCTCCGGCTCGCCATCTACCCTCGCCCCAAGCACGGGATCCACGCCGGTGATCGTGTGGCTAGCGAAGCCGTATTCCGTTATTGGAGCGTCGCTGTAGTCTTTATTCAAGACGATTTCCACGTGATAGTCTTCCACTTCCCCATCAAAGGCAACGCCCGAAGACTGCACGCCTTGTTGCGAACTTACGCGAACTCGGGCGAACGTGAAGTAGGAACCCGTGGCATCGGCCAGGTTGCTTGCGGGAACAAAGACGGGGAAGTTGACTTCTGCCTCGCCCTGAGGACTGAGCGTGACCTGGAAGTCATCGATGACTTGCTCGTCGAACAAACCATCCTGGTCGAAGTCGATCCAAATGTTGACAAAGGCCGTGCTGTTGCCAGGGCCGGTGAGTTCAACTTGAACATCGTTGGTCTGGGCGATCGAGAGCTTGGCTCCCGTCCCGAAAATAACACCATTTTCGTCAGCCGTTTGATCGTTGTCGTCTCCAGAAGCATCAAGAATCGGATCGTCGTTGCCGTCAAACAACTGCGTCACGTTTTCAAGATCTGGAAACCCACCCTGCGGGTCGGCATTTCCGCCCAAGGCGGGACCCGTCAAAGGCGTCGGATGTCCCGCGATACCATAGTTGAACCCAGGGAAATCAAAAAACGCGGGAGCCGTTTCTCGCGGATTGTCGAAACTCGTGTCAGGCGCGTCGCCAAAGTCCAAAAAGTCGACGGCCCCCTCACCTTCAATCACATACTCATAGATTCCTTCGTCGCCATCGGTGTTGGTGATTCGAATCGTTGCCGTGGCCGTTCCGACTTGAGTTGGATCAAACGACACGAAGAAGGACTGCTCTTCCCCGCCCGACAAGTTGACCGGCAGCCCAAACGCGGCCGCCGGCCCAGGAAAATTCGGCTCTTCCAAGATCAAGGTAAAGTCCGAACCAGACTGAATCAACTCAATTTCGGAAACATTTAGCTTCGGGGAGCCGGGATCCGTGGCACCGATGTTCTTGATTGTAAACAGTCGCGTCACCGAGGAGGTACCAGACGCTCTAACGACACCGAAATTCGTATGATCCGACAATCGGGGCGTTGTGTCTCCAGCTCCAATCGCCACGTTGTTTCCTTCAACAACGATTTCAGGGACGCTGATGCCGTTGCCCCGGATTTCGAAGGTGTAGGGGTTTTCGTCTGAATCGTTACTTGCAATACTGACCTCGAAGACATCCTCTCCGACAGTCGTCGGTCTATACGTGAGGTCGAAATTGATGGAGTCGAGACCGGGAACGATCCCGTCTGGAAATCCCGCAAGTACAAAGTCAGGCTGAGTTACTGTAAAATCAACGTCCGCCCCGCTGAGTTGCGTGATGGTAATCACCGGCACACCGGTCAAATTCAAGTCCAAATCGCCCAGGTTATGGATGGCCAAGGTATGCACAACTTGGCTTCCCAAATTGACATCGCCGAAATCCGTGCGATCGATAGCTTCCGGCGTAATATCCCCGTCCACGATTTCCAGGCCATTGCCGCGGATTTCGATCTCGGCCGGAAACGGCTCGACGCGAAACTGAGACCAATGCGTGGTCCAGCGAGTGAGATTAAAGTTAGGCACTTCGTGGAACGCGTAAAACGTCCGACCGTCAACCGGATCGACGCCAATACCCGCATAAGCTCCCCAGGTCTCCACTCCACCTGTGGTTTCATAAAACGTGAGGCCAGCCTGAACAACTTGAGCGCCATTGGTCGTCCCCAAAGGATCGGTGTCCTCCCGGCCATCAACCATCATCGCCGGAAACTGAGTTTCGCTACTCTGAGTGAACGTGATTCCCATGTTTCCAAACGCGTCCACGGTGATCACGGGAACGAAAGTATGAATTCCAAGACCGGGATTGATATCGCCCTGCTGCCTTAGCGAGTAGCGTTCAAAACGGAGAATGGCGTCGGTGTCGAAGCTGCTGACGTACAGAACGCCATTGGGATCAAAAAAGACATCGGCGGGATGGTCCAGGCCGCCATCTCCACGTCCGACAATCACCTCAACGAAGTTACCGGTCGTATCATCGAAGCTCAGAATGGCGTC
>JAJDEH010000180.1 GCA_029259935.1 Planctomycetota bacterium | reverse complement strand
CGAATCCAGAGCCAGAGCCAACGCAGGATCTCTCGACGGAAGATAGCGAGGACGATTCTTAACGGGTCGCTCCACCCTCGACCACCGTCTTGGAAAACACAATGTTGGCGTCGCTCAGATATTGGACCAGTTCCTCCGGATCACAATGCTGATCTGCCGTAACGAGTCCCGCCTGTTCGCATTTGCCCGCCACAAGCCCGCGGGCCACGATCACCGCGGGTGCCACGGCCGTGATGTAACCTCGATTCTCGGCCGTGAAGGCAAGTCGCACGATCCGCCCGTCCTCCCCTTCGACTTCATATCCCAGACCGCCCATCGTTCGACCCAATATCCGCGAAAATCGCAGTCCAAACCGCTGGCTCTTGTTCATCAACGAACGAAGCGGCGGAATTCTGGCGGCCACGCTAAAAAGATTATTCAGGCCGCGCACGTTCGTATCCACGAAAAACTCCACGGCGTTCAAGCTTGGCCACAGCGCGGGAAGTGTGACCGCATCGCATGACTCGAACAGAAAACCCGTTCTGATATTCACCGGCGGTGGAAGTTGGAATGACCGCGACTTCCGCCAGCCCGCGCGCGAAACGAGTGCCTTATCTTCCAGCACCTGAATCGGCCGGCCCACCGAGCAAAATAGCGAAGCCGCCGTTCCCGCGACGGCGGTGTGCCGTGTTGCTGGAACCAGAAAGCCCGTCAGTCGCGCGGGATTCGCGATGCCGCTCAGGCGGATCATGGCGGCGGAAATGGACGACATGGCGCTGCACGCTGAATAGACACGAATGCCCGCCGCGTCGATGCTCTGTTTCAGTCGATGGACGGCTAAAACATAATCCAAGCTGTCGGCCAGATCGATCACATCAAAGCCGCACTCGGCCGCCGCTTCAACAAGGCGCGTCGTGCGAGTCTGATAGGGACCCACGGCATCAATCACCACGTCCCGCGGCCGCAGAGCGCGGCCGATGGAATCTCGATCCTCGACGTCGACAACAACATCCGCCCCCGATCGCCGAGACCCGATCAACGGCTCTAGCCCTTCAGCCCGCAGCAATTCAACCACCGCGCCACCGAAAAAACCGTATCCTCCAAGAACAACAACTCGTCTCACCTGCTACTACCTCATTGTCACGCGGTGACATTCGTAAATTGATTTGGGTTTCGAGTTTATCAAACATGCATGCGCAGCGCGAAAATTCCTATCCCAGACTCTACCCTATCCTGGCCGGTCGAGGCGTCACCTGTTCAGCGGCATGGCAGCGGCCCATTCCGAAAATACCTTCAACAACTCTCGAGCAGTTGTATAATTCACGCCTTCACCGGGTGAATCTTGGCCTTTGTCAGTGGATCGAAAACTAGCATGAACATCGCCGAAACCGAACGGCTTGTGCTGAGAGGCTTCCACATAGGCGACCTCGACGCGCTGACCGACCTATTTTCAAATCCGGAAGTCATGCGATTCGGATCGGGGCCACAAGACCGCGATTACACGCGGCAGTTTATTCTGGGCTGTCTGCAAAAATATCACACCCATTGGGGATTTGGTTTGTGGGCCGTTGTGGAAAAACAAAGCCTCGAGACCATGGGATTCTGTGGGCTGTGTGTTCAAGAGGTCGATGGCGAGCAGGAAGTTGAACTCGGCTATCGTCTGCGACACAAGTACTGGGGTCATGGCTTTGCCACCGAAGCCGCAATCGCCTGCCGCGATTACGCGTTTGCAAACCTCGGACTCAAGCGGCTCATCTCGATCATCGAAGCGGCGAACACCGCATCGATTCGCGTTGCCGAAAAGAACGGCATGCAGTTGGAAAAGGAAACGGTCAAGTGGCAGAAGCAAGTGCGGATCTATTCCGTCTCGGGGACCTAAACCGAACTCGACACGAGATGGCGACGATTCGAGTTATAGGCTTATAAAACCAGCCGTGCGGAAATCCGAATCGCCCCGACCCATGCGTAGGTGCAACGCGAAGAATGGAACCGGCCGGGGGTTCGGCGCCGGCATTCTGGAACGAGGAGAACCCTCGGGGAAATTCGTAATCGGCAACAAGTGCGCCCTACAATTCCGTCAATGAGCAAAAAGTGAATTCAATTCGAACCGCCGACACCACGGCTTGATCGATGAGCTAAGTTTTGAGTGGGATCCGCGGAACTCTAGCCGTGGGCCCGGTTGCCCAGCAAAGTCACGACAGTTCATTATTGCCGGAGTCGTATCGATGACCGACAAGATTCGGGAAATGGAGAGTATCCTAGCGCAAGTCGACATGCTGCACAGTTCGCCACCGGTTGCTTGTAAACTGCTTTCGATATTGCAGCACGACGACTTTGATGTTCGGGATTTGACGGACATCCTGGATTATGACCCGGCCCTGACCACCTCGATCTTAAGGCTGGTCAACTCGTCGTATTTCGGAACCGTGCACAACGTGTCCAGCGTTCAACAAGCCGTCACGCTGCTCGGTTCGCGATCGCTACGACTCGCGGTACTCAGCTTCGGGCTGCTTCGACGGTTGAACGAAAGCACCCCCGCGCGAATTTATCAAGGATATTGGAAGCGGTCGTTGACGATGGCTGCCGCGGCGACGCAGATTGCCGGCATGAATCGCGGCACGGCCCAAGACGTGGCCTACAGCGCGGGGCTTTTGTCGGACGTCGGCGTGCTTGTCTTCGCGCAGGTCCAAACGGACGAGTACGTCGCGATTCACGAGCAACATCATCAATCCGCCAGATTGATTCGCGAGGAAGAAGAACTGTTTGGCTTCAACCATGCCGAACTTGGCGCTTACATGCTGCGGAAATGGAACTTGCCGGAAGATCTCTGCCAGGCAATCCTGCACCATCACGAACCGCCGTTGACGCTGTCCGGCCTCGATATTACCGTCGCTATTTCCGATTTCATCGCAACATCGCTGTGGGCGCCGGATTCGGCCAACGTGATGACCGCACAGAGACTGCTTCAAGAGACCGTTGGTCTGGACGCTGACGGATTCATTTCGTTAGCCACGAAGATCCAGCAAACCATCGACGAAAACGCAAAGCTGTTCTCGGTCGACATCGATGAAACGATCGATTGCGACGCCCTGCTGCAAACGGCAAGAAGAACCTACCAGGACGTGGCCATGGAAGCAGCCCTGAATGTCGACGCAATGCCTTCGGCCGCTAGCGACCACTGCACAGGTTGAGGTTGATTTCTTGCACAGGCCCCCACGATGTCAATCGTGTCGCGGCCAGTGTCTGATCTATTCGGAATGTAAGGAATCAAAATAGGCCGCGGCTTCGTAGGCTTGTGCGGCGTCCCAGATTTTGATCGTGCCATCTTCGCTCAGCGACGCCAGTTTCATGCCGTCGTGGTTCCACGCCACTCGCCGCACGACTGCGTCATGCCTGAAGCGGGCCACTTGCTTCGCTGACTTATCGGATGCTCGGACCTTCCTGTAGACGCGAACGAAGTGATCCAAACTGGCGGTCGCGAAGCCTTGGCCGTCGCGCCGCCAGGCAATGTCCGTGACCCTCATCATCGGTTCCGTGAGATACCAATACTGTGGAATGCTGGCGTCCATGAAACGTAGGTTGGAGTCCTCGCCGGCGAAGACAACCGTCGGCTCGAAAGGATGCCAGGCCAGCGCCACATAACGGGCTTTGTTTTCCCCCAGCTTCATGATTTGCGGCGCTTGGTCTGAATCGACAACCTTCCAATTGATCGGCTGCCGGTTCGTCGAGAAGTAGACGCGAGTGCCGTCATAATTCCAACCGGCACTGTCGATCCAAGTGTGCGGTTGCGTAACCAACTCGCGAGGTTCGGAGTCGGCCGTGGCATTCCAAATCCAGATCCCGTGGCGATAGAAGATCCCAAGCGAATCGCGCCGCGGATTCCACCGCACATCAATCAACTCCTGATGTTCGGCCAGGGTCGCGGTAGCCGTCAAAGTTCGCGGGTCAGACTTCCACAGGTGGATCCGGTTGCCCTGCCGCGAGACGACCAAACTGCCATCATGATTCCAGCGCATGTGAGAACCAAGGTCGCCCAATTCTTCGCGTTGCCGAGTTTCCGCGTTCCATATCAGCATCTTATCGCCGTAAGCCGCGCTGAGCCGATCAGCGGTCGGATGCCACTGCAAAGTGGTGTGAGCTTCGGCCGGTTTGACGTCACTCGCCTCGAAGTCACTCGCAGCGACGGTGTAGATCGAAGGAAGCTCGTCGACATCCCAGGCTTTCATGATGCCGTCCACGCTTACGGAACAAAGCCGATGACCATCGGGGCTCCAGCACAGATCGCGAATCGTTCTTTGATGCCCGCCCAATACGCGCACCGACTGTCCGTCGGCGGCATTCCATACCCACACACCGGTATCTTCGCCCGCCGAAGCGAGCATCTTGCCGTCGGCGCTCCACGCCACCACATGGATGGCTTGCGGATGCTCATCAATGCTGTAATCGAGTCTGCGCGATGTCACATTCCAGACCTGAAGGACCCCGTCTTCACCGGCCGATGCCAACCGCGTTCCATCGGGACTAAAGCTGACGCTGCGAATGGGCTTCGTGTGGGCCGGCTCGTCAAACGAGAACAGTTCCTCTCCGCTGGCAAAGTCCCAGCAGTGCACCGGATAGAATTCGCCGTTTTTTATTCCGCCGGCGGCGATCAGGGTGCCATCGGGACTGATATCGCAGGCGGGTTGTGGCGCGACTCCGCTTTCGATTTCGTCGCGCACTTCACCGCTGACAAGCTCCCAAATGCGAAGTCTTCCATCGGCCGCGTGCGTCGCGAGATGAACTCCGTCGGGATGAAAGGCCAACGATCCCACGGCCGCCGGATGTTCCAGCAACTGCGCCACTTTCCTACTGGCAAAGCGCCACACCTTGACCCAGCCAAGCTGCCCGCCGCTGGCCAGATAGACATCACCGGGACCAAAATCCAGGGTTAAGATGTCTCCATCGTGAGCGCGAAACGGCCGCTGAGTCTTGCGTTGAAAGTTGACGACCTCGATATCCGTTGGTCCGCCGAAAGCCACCAGGCCCTGCTGGTTCCAGGCGATCGAAAACGCCGCGTTGCCCTTGGCGTCCAGCGAAGGCCGATCGGGACGTTGATGGTGCGCGTTGCCAAACAGCAGCCACCATTCCCATCCACGCAAATCCTCCAACTTTTCTTTTTGAGAAAACGTATTCAGGCTCGACTTCCAAATCTTGGATAATCCTGGGTGCCAAGTGGAGAGTTGTTCGCGAGCTTTGCCAAGCTGATAGGGTGACTCCAGAGACTCCGACAAATCGGACATGTGGTTGGCATACAGTTGGCCGCGCGTATCCTCCATGGCGTCTTCGGCTTGCTCTCGGAGAGTCGCTTCGGTGATGGCTTGCCGCCGATAGACGGTCGCCGCCAGCACCGAGACGCCGGCGATGGCCACTAAGCTCAAAATCAGAAACGACATCAGCGCCGCATAAGCCTTGTTTCGACGAGCCCAACGGAGCGCCCGTTCCACGCTGCTAATGGGGCGCGCCTTGATCGGCTCACGCGCCAAATAGCGATCAAGGTCTTCCGCCATCTCGGTCGCCGACTGGTAGCGACGGCCAGCATCCTTTTCCAGCGTTTTAAGAACGATCGTTTCCAAGTCGCGATCGATGGCGGCGTTGAGTTGACTGGGTGCGACCGGACGTTGATCGACGACCTGCCGCAAAGTTTCCACGACCGAGGCCGTGCGAAACGGGGGCCGCGCCGTCAGCAAATGATAGAGTACCGCGCCCAACGAATAGACGTCGGCCAGTCGTCCCACGGGCTCTCCCAATGCCTGTTCCGGCGGCATATAGCTGGGTGTTCCCATGACTTGGCCGGTCGCCGTGAGATTGCTGTCGGCTTCGATTCGCTTGGCCAATCCGAAGTCGGTCACGCGCGGAGTTCCGTCGCGCTCCAACAGAATGTTGGCCGGCTTCAAGTCTCGATGGATGACATTTTTTTTATGAGCATACTCAACCGCCTTGGCGACTTGGCTGATGAGTTGGGCGGCGCGTCTTGGCTCCAGCGGTTCTTCTCGAACGACGTCCGCCAGGCTGTCGCCGTCGACAAACGCCATGGAAAAGTAATGCCGGCCGCTTGTCTCGCCGACGTCGAACACGGGCACGATGTTTGGATGATCGAGACTGGCGGCGGCTTCGGCCTCGGCGAAAAAACGGCGGATCTCTTCCGGACCGGCCAGGCTGGCCGCCAGAATCATCTTCAAGGCAACGATGCGATTCGCTTTGGTTTGCCGCGCCTTGTAAACCACCCCCATCCCGCCGCGAGCGATTTCGTCCAGCAGTTCGTAATCGCCAAACTGTTTGTGGAGTGACTTCGACGGAGCGGTCGCCGGCGACGGGCTTCCACCCGTGTCAATCGTTTCGAGCAGTGCCGGGTTGGGAGCGCCGGTGGTGTCGAAGTCCACGGTATCTTGAAGCGACTTTTCTTCCGGCAGTTCCGACTCGACAGCCTGCTGGTCCATCGCCTTTTCAATTTCAAATTGCACGCGCAGTTCGGGTTCCATGTCCGGAAACCGCGCCAGGTAGTCGGACAGCGTCGGCGTTTCACCGTGGCCTTCGCGCAGTACCATCTCTTGGTACAGCATGTCCAACAGGTCTTGCTTTTGAGAACGCAACTGCGGATAACGCACGCAGTACTCTTCGGCACGAGCTGGTTCGCCGCGTGCCCATCGCTGGCGAAGGTCGTCCAGAAGTGTTTCAATATCGATCGACTCGCCCCGAGATTCGGTATGGGGAGATAGCTTGGGTCGGTCGTCAGGCACAGGTCAATCCACCTCGTCGATACCCAACTCGGACGCAACTCGATCGACGGCCCGCGCTAGCTTTTTGCGTAACGCCTCGGGACTGCCGCCCATTTGATCGGCGATGTCGCGCCACTCCATGCCATCCGACCTTAACTTGACCAACTCTTGTTCTTCGGGCGACAGGCGGGCCTGCACCTCGCCCAACATTTCCTTCGCTTGAAACATGCCGCTAGGCGTCGATGCCGAACCGGCCAGATTATGTTCGACCGGATCGCCGGAAACCCGCTTGCGATTGTCGCGCATCGCCGCCCGTTCGTGGCGGACCTTCATCGCCAGCTTCTTGCGGGCCATCGACACCAACAGCCCCATCAATTGTTCCGGTTTCTCCAGATCGTACTGTCCGGTCGCCGCGCGAACAAAGAAGCTGCCCAACACGGATTGGCAAACATCCATCGAATCGAACGCCGCTCCCAGCCGCGTATCCGACATGCGAAACCGAATCGCTCGCCGAATGGCCGGTTCATAAGTTCGCACCAGCTTCTCGGCGGCTTCAGCGTCACCCGTCCTTACCTTTTCCAACAGATCCTCAAACGATTGCGCCTCCGCCATGCTGACCTCTTACTCACCTAGAATTTTAAGTAACGGCCTGTTCTTAAAGCGGCATAGCCGCAACCAAATACGAAATCCGATTCTCGAATCCGAAACAAACTCGAATTTCAAATGCTCAAATGACAGAAACGGCTAGACTCCACGTTTTGAACATTGGGAATTCTGGTTTTGAATTTGTTTAGGATTTCGAGATTCGGATTTCGGATTTTAAAATCTGCCCGTAGTGGTCGAATTGTACGGTCGCTGGTCGGCATCGAATACCCTCAAGCAACCACCCAGGCGTTCCCCTACTTGTGGGCCATGGGCACAAAGTTGTGAGCGGCTGGAAAATTTTTCTGAATTTCTGTCCGTTCGGGGCGGCGACTGCAATGAGGTTGTTGAACAGGTTGCTCGGCAGTACGAGCAACGCAAGACGACCCCCACATTCATCGGAAATCGAAGGAATCAGCTATGAAAACGCTCTTCAACACCCTCGCCATCGTCGCTCTGCTGGCCGCCGCTAATGTCGCTCAAGCCCAAGTCGTTTACAACTTCAACCCGCCCGCCGCCAGCCAGCCGACGCTCGGCTTTCTCGGCCGCATGGTGCCCGGCCAGGGATTGGAAATCGATTCGGTCATGCCCCGCAGCTTGGCTGCACACATCGGCCTACAACAGGGCGACATTATCACCCACATCGGCTCGACTCAAATTCGCTCGCACGCCCACTACCAGCGGCTGTTGCGAGACGTCGACCAGTACCACGGCGGCGACGTCTAACTGACCATCTTCTCTCCCCAGCCTTGGACCAAGACGCCGGACATCACACTGCTGTTCAACCTGGACACCACGCTCAACCGAGGATCACGCGGTGGCCCCGTGGTCGGCGGATCGATCGTACGCACCGGAACCACATCCGGCAGCCGTCCGTCCGCCAGTCAGCCTCGCCGCTTCGGCAGCAGCCTGGCCTCCGGAACGAGTACGACTCCACGGCGTCCTTCGGCCAGCAGCACGGCCCCACGTCGCTTCGGTGCCAGCAGCGTTGCTCCCAGCCGAAAATCGTCTTCCGCTCCCCGACGCTTCGGTGCCCAAAACCCCTAAAGCGGTGAGTCGGACCCAGACGAGTGATCGCTCCGGGACCGTCCCCGAAATCTTGTTTCCTTCGATTCGCCCTCGATCGGACTTCCGGTCGGGGGCGTTTTCGTTTCTTGGCGTTGCGAAATCGGCGTATAACCAGTTTGTGCCAGATCGCTCATCGACGTAGAATTCTCCGTACAGGGGAAATGCTGCTGTCGGCGAATTGCCATGTCTCACCTTCACGGTGTAGGGCCTTTCATTATCGGCCTTCTCTTTGTGCTCGCACTTCGCGCGGCCGCTTTGGGGCAATCAATTTCGATCACGGATGCGCCAAGGGGAGTAATCGCTCGCATTCGCGCGACGTCCGACGACCGGCTGGCCATTCGCCAGATGGCCTGTTCGGCCGACGGCAAGATACTCATGACGGTCGCCGCCGAGCCGAGGTGTTATCCTTTGTTCGCCGAGCAAATTCGCGTCTGGGATGTGGACTCTCAAACCGAGCTGTTTCAAATACGGCCCGTGGAGTGCGTTCGCGCGGTGCTTTCGCCGGACGGCCAGCGGCTGGCAGTTCTGCTGCAACTCGAAGATCCGATTCCTACCACGGTGCGGCGCGTTGGTGAAGAGGGACTGCAAACAAATCGACAACGCTACCACCACATTCTGAATCTGTACGATACGCACAGCGGACAGTTGCTGCGGCGAATTCGAAGCCGGCAAGAGGGAACGATTGCCTTCAACCCCGAAGGCGATCTGCTGGGATTCGCTAACAACTTTGATCGGATCCAAGTATGGGATCAAGATGTCAGCAGCCACCAACACTCACTGAAATCGCCACTCTTTTGGGAAGGGGAGTTTCAATCGTTCTGGTTTTCCAAAGACGAACAATACCTGGTTACGTGCGAACAAGCTCACTACGGAAAATTCGGAACTCGCAACGGACCAATCCGGCTGTGGGACAGAAAGACGGGCACCGAAGTCCGCAGGTTCCCCAGCCAGTCTGAAGGCTGCGCCGTTTCGCATGATGGACAGCTTGTAGTGGGCGAAGTTCACGACCGCCGGCGCGGCCGCAAATTCTTGGCGGTCTGGAAACTGGCAACTGGCGAACTAGTCGGTCGCGGGCCGCGAGGCGCCAATTGGCATGGATGGGACCGCCGAATCCAATCCTTGGCCTTCACTCCGCACGACCGATCCATCGTGCAGCGGACACATGGAGGAACTATCAGCATTATCGACTGGCGCACGGGGAAGACGATCCATCGAATCACGGAGGAAAACGTCGGCACCGAGATTGAATCCATGACCGTCGACTCCACCCACCAACGACTCTACACCGGCATGGGCGACGGAACGGTGTTGGTTTGGAATCTAAGCGAACTGCCTACAAAAGATGATGGAATGGAAAAGCCCAAGCATACAGAGCCCGAAGGTGTGCTCGGCGATACACTGCCACCGGGAGTACAATTGCGTCTGGGAACCACTCGGTTTCGTGTTTATCCTCGTGGAAATTCGTTTTACGGTTACCGTCGCAGCCCTTTGCAATTTACTCCGAACGGAAAATGGTTGGCCGCCCAGGACCGACGCGACGTGGTTGTATGGGAAGCCGCTACTGGCAGCGTTGTTCAAAGACTACCGCTGCCCGAGTGTAATGCGTTTGCATTTTCCGCGGACGGTCGGCGGATCGTCACCGGATCGGAGAACATGTTCCGCGTTTGGGAAACGGTCAGCGGCAAGGAAGTCCTGCGCCGGACCACCTATCAACTGAGGCTCGATTCGGTCGCCTTCTCGCCAGACGGGACAACCATCGTTACCACAAGTGTTGGCGAGCCGGATTTCCCGGACCAGCGAGTTCGCATCTGGAATGCCACGAACGGGGAAGCGATCCACACATTTAATCTAAAGGATTTACGCGCGGCCAGCGTCGCATTTTCGCCCGACAGTCGAATGCTCGCCGTGGCCACCGGAACACTGGGCGTTTCCTTACTAAATCTGCGCACCTTCAGGTTGCAGAAGAAATTACACACGCAAGCGACGACATCGCGTCGGGCACAGGAAAAGCGCGGCGGGCCACCGGATGAATTCGTGGCACTTGCCTTTTCGCCCGACGGAGACCACGTATTCGGTCGCACCAAGAACGGCGACTTCATCACGTGGCAAGTTGCCAGCGGTCAACAAACTTCGCGACTCGGATTTCATCGCCCCGAATCCGGCAGTTTGCCAGACGACCGGATGACCGGTGGAATTGCGGCGTCGCGCGACGGCCGAGTCGTCGCGTCTATCAATACGGTTGAATTGAAAGCCTGGAAGTCGCCTTCCATTACACCGTCTAGACGCGCCCGGCGAACTAGGCATTCCACGGTGCACCTTTGGGAATCGGAAACTGGCTGGCGTCCGCGGTCGATTGCCAATCTCGGGCATCCGCAAGTTTTCGACGTCGCCGTGTCGCCTGACGGCGAACTGGTGGCCACCTCAGGCGGCGATGCGACGGTAAGAACGTGGAATGCCACGACCGGCCAGCCAATACGGCAACCGGACGTGCACACCGACCGTGTCGTTTGTCTGGCCTTTTCTCCCGACGGAACTCAAATCGCATCTGGCGGAGCCGATCGCACAGTTCGCGTTTGGGAAGTCTCGACGGGCCGGCAACTTCACGTCTTCACCGGACATGCGGGGCCTATCACCTCGGTGGCCTTCAGCCCCAACGGCAAACATCTGCTAACGACCGTCGACGACATGGAAGCGCATTGGCGGAATCTCTCGATGAGCGGCGAGCGGCGGATCTTCAAACCGGATCAAGGCGAGCGATTGGCGAGCGCGAAGATACATCCCAACAATCGGCAAGTGTATCTGGCAACCGACACCGGCCGAATCATTGTCGCCGATCTCGCCAGCGGCGAAGTAGTGAATTCCTATAGCCTCGATTTCACGGGAAAGCTACGAAGCGTCGGCTTTTCGCCTGATGGCACTTCGATTGTCACCGTCGTGGAACACCGAAAAATCTTTCTATGGAACGCCGCGACCGGCGAACAACTGCTGCATATCGACACCCCCGGCGGCACGGTCAATTCCGTGTGGCTGTCACCGGATGCCAAACTGCTGGGAACGAGAACGCAGATCTGGAATGCGGAAACGGGAGCGAAACTTAGCCGTTTGCAGGTCGGCTATCGCCCCATGTTCAGTTCCTACCGTGAATCCCGCCAACTCGCCATTTCGCCTGACAACCAATACTGCGCCACCGAGTACAAACTGGGAGTCCTTGGATTCTGGCGTGTCGGCTTCGAGCAACCTCTAGCCCGAGTTCCGGCGCACAACGCCACGATTTCCTGCGTCACGTTTTCGGCCGACGGGTCCAAACTGGCCACGGGCAGCCACGACTCAACCATTCTAATATGGGATGTGGAGCAAATCCGGGAACCCGTCTGGGAAGATTAGAGCGTCAGATCACGGAGCTTCGAGACTTCGAGAGCGTTTACACTGGAAAAGTCCCGGTCGTTCGTGAGCAAGACAGCGTCATGAAGTTGGGCCGTCGCGACAATAATAGCATCGGGCGTCTTCAGACCGGTTTCGGCTCGGACTTGGGCTGCTTCCTGTGCAACTTCTACCGTGACCGAAACAACCAACACGTTGGGAGCGCTAAGCAGTATGTCGTTATATTGCGTAGCGAGTGCGTGATTGCCCGTCTTGAGTGGATGGACCAAGACTTCCAGTAAGGTCATCATCGAAGCAACGACTTTTACATCTCCGCTCGCCACCGCCGCGAAAAACGCATCGAGGACATCGACATACTTCGTTTGTTCGATGTAGTAGATGAGCGGTGCCGTGTCGATGGCCACCCTCCTTCCATGCAGGCGGCTATTGCTCCCATGAGTCGCGTTCCTCGGCCACGTACGCATCGGGATCAACCCCTCTCCAAGCTTCTTTGCCCAGGCCCTTTAGGTCCGTTATGGAATTTCGCTCGGCGTCGCCGTCGGTCTTTCGTACGAGCTCACCTATTAGCTTTTGTTGCTCATCGACGGTGAGCCCTTTTGCTCGTTGGAGGATTTCATCATACGGATCAATGGCCATCGCAACTCCCTTCCTCAGCTTGAATGCGAGGATACTAGCAACGCTGATTCCAGCTTGCCATAGCGATTCAGGTCCGTCAAGAAACTCCGGCCAACTTTATCGGCGCAACACGCAGCCCATCTCGAACTAGATACACTTGTTTCGCGATGGCATGAAACGATGCGCGACCCGAATCCTCGAATACATGGGGCCTTTGCCGAGGTCTGGTCCGGTCCAGGTGGGAATTGCGCAATAAAATGTTGCACAAATTAAGTCGTGTCACAATGTCCGACTCTTGTGCCGCGCGAAGGACCTCATCAGGCGTGCTTCGTTTTTTTGCCCTACTGATCGTCGGTCGTCAAACCACTTTGTTGCGAGTGCAGGATTAGATCGAAGCTCGGCCGACGAGTCCCATCACCGAGCGTCACACCGCGCGGCGACATTGCGATCCGATCTTGATGTTCGGTGTCGGTCCGCCAGCGGCATGAAATCGCCACGATGTTGTGATTGGCCAGCCGAGAAACCTCTCCAGGTTCGCTGACGCCGTTGGCGTTGATGTCGTGCCACAAGGATAGCCCGTCGAGTTCGTTGCCGGTGAGTTGGCCGTCGCCGTTGTTGTCCAGCGCCGCCAAGGCTTGATAGCCGTTTTCCCAAAAGCACCAAAGAATCGCCCAGCGTTTGAAGAATCTACCCACGCCCTTTACACTTCACACAAGATGATTCACTCTTCGGCGTCATAGACTGAGACAATCTGGCTCGTAACAGAGTCAATTTCGACTGACACGTAATCTGGAAATCCACCCAAGGGTGTTTCCAATAATTCCACCGGCGTTTCGGCACCGAAAGCGTCAGTGTCAAAAAACTCAAAATGAACTACGCCTGATTCCGAGTTCATAGACTCTCGGATGCGATACCGCCCACGAACCTCACTCATCTCCAGACCGACGCGGCCTGCCACATATTGAATAGCGACATCGCGGATAGACATAGGTTCGTTGCGATTACTCAAGTTTTCAGAACTGATACCGCACCCCTGCAACATGGCTATTAACGAGAGCAAGAGCGTGAGACTAACCGGACATCTAGAATGGACACGGGGCATGATTGCCTCCTCGGTTGCAGTACCTTTCCTCCAGCTTTTCCATGTTCCCACCGTAATCCCAAACCTCGTGACAGCATCTGTCAACCCAAGTCGGCGGCCGTCAGTCCGTCTTCCAGCGGGATGGCGATCGGCGTGACGAACCGCGGCAATTTTTTGAGCCCGGCGATCCGCTCTTCCATTTGTTTGATTTCTTCAGCGTTTTGCCGAGGATCCAAGTGTGGCTTGAGATACTTCCATGCCTCGGCAACGATGAAGTGCCCGCCCAACGGGGCGAACTCAATCTTGCCCTCCGTCTCCCAACCCAGCTTGATCGTGTTGTAGTACTCGTCAATTGCCTGCATGTCACGGCCGGCCTGATCGAGACACCAGGCGTATCCGAGCCGCGCGAGCAGATCGTCGGGTTTGAGGTGGAGCACTTCGCGATAGCACTCGATGGCCTTTTCCAGATGCGCCTTGGCGATCTTGAGTTTTTCGGCATCCTTGATCGGAGTGACCGCGAAGGGAATAGGCTTCGGCTCGAATCCGAACCAGACGCCCCCGTCCTCACGCCCTTGGACCGTTTGCGCGGTTTCCAACTTTGAAGCATAAGCCATGGCGTGTACCCGAGCCAGATTTTGGCGTAGCTTGACGTCTTTCGGCTTGGCTGCCACTTGTTTGCCGAGGTTCTCGACCAAGCGATTGATCGGCGTTTGGACGAGCTGTCGCACCGCGTATGTCGCGTGCACGGGTGCGGTGACAAACAACACGGCAATGACGCCCATGCAGATGGCGTACTTGGGCCGCGTGGTGGTGGGCTGAATGTGCATGAATTCCCCTTTTGCGTTCACTCTAACTCTGTCGCCGCTTTGACCGCGATCCAAAATAATAGACTCACGAGCTGAAAAAATAGTTCCCAACGGGTGACTGCCCCTGGGAAAAAATCGCCCAGGGACAAGTTCTCGGCTTTGGTGATCATCCGCCGGAGTTGATTGTACCGAATGATCCGTCCCCTTACTGCTACCGGCCGCCCTACAGACGCCGCCCGATTCGCAAGCGTTCCTTGCCGGTACGCGGTTTGGCAGCTATTGTGATGGCGAGGCGGGGGGTAGAAGCTCGCGCCATTGCTTGTCGTGGTGCGTTAAGGCGTTCGCTTCCCCCGGCGGTTGTGGCTAGTGCGACAAGATGGGATGCCACTGGAAAATACACATGGACCGATCTCGTTCTTCCTAGACGTCCCTAGAAGAGGAGTCTGTAGATGTTGAGTCGAATGTGGCCAATCGTCATGGCTTGTTGTACCTTTGTGCAAATGGGATGTGAACATAGTGAAGAGTTCGAGTTCGAATTCGACTTGAGTGACCAATCCCAAGTCATTCCCAATCAGACAACGGATCGTCAGATGGAGGATACTCGATTTGCGTTTGAATTGAAGGAATTGCAAGTTGATTCCAGTGGCAAGTGGCATGTCGGTTTGTTTACTTTCACCAACCAAGGGCCTTCATCTATTCTGCTCCCAGGATTTTATGGAATGCCACCATCCGACGGAAGATTTCAGCCGAGCTTTGTAGAGTACGAAGTAAAAAATGGAGAGGTTTGGGCAGAATTAGACGCTGGTTACGATGGGAGTCCGCGCTACTTTTCGTTGGAGCCAGATGAGACGTGGGAGATGCTCATTCAACTTTCTCCTTTACATCAGCAAGCCACGCCGCTGACCGTGAGGGTAAGCCTTGTAGATCGGTCAACTGACAAATCAGTGCGATATACTTCGGAGCCGTTTGTCGTTGACTCCGTCGCAGCGGTCAAGCAGTAGGCACCGGGCAAGTGCGGCCATCATATTTTAAATCTGTGGGAATCGATCGAGGAGAGAAGAAGAGATGCCAGCGACGTGTGAGGAACCGGTCGCGTAATCCCGCCTCGCTTGAAACAACGGCGAGCCTCCAACTTCACCCACTTATGTGAGCGCTACAAACTCGGACGTCTTGTGGGGTCATTTATCTTGGGTTTATTTCCGGACCATTTCGAAGCGGAGGTAGCCCGATGGCTCGAGTAGCGAGTTTGGAACGAGAGAGGTATTGGCGTGGATTGATTGCGGATCAGAAAATGGGCGGTCTGTCGATTTCGGCGTTCTGCCGAGATCGCGGTGTTTCCGAAGCGTCGTTTTTCAATTGGCGACGAAGGCTGGACGAACGCACGGAAGCGAAGCCGGCCAACAAGTTCGTGGCGATCGATGTCTCTGCTGCCGGAAACTCGGCTCACGGATTCGAAGTTGCTCTGCCCAACGGTCGGCGTGTTTTCGTGCCACCTCAGTTTTGTGCCGACTCGCTTTGTGAGCTGATTGGCGTGTTGGAGAAGGCCTCGTGCTGAACTTGACGCACCAGACGCGCGTGTTCCTCTTCTTGGAACCGGTCGACATGAGGAAGAGCTTTCGGGGCTTGTGTCAACTTGCCGAGTCGGTACTGCGGGAAGATCCTGCATCGGGTCACTGGTTTGCTTATATCAATCGTCGCCGTGACCGCATCAAGCTCTTAGGTTGGGACGGGCAAGGCTTTTGGATTTGGTACAAACGATTGGAATCCGGTGTCTTCGAAAGACCCGCTGCCAATGGTGATCCAACGCGGACAGAGATCGACGTGACTCAGCTTTCCTTGATCATCAACGGTATCGACCTGCAATCCGCGAAGCGACGGCCCCGTTATCGGCAGACGAGTTGCGTGGCCGGAAAATAAGGAGTGGAAAAAATAATCAAAAAAGTCGCTCATCGGGCTAGCGCCATCGGACCCGATGTGCATAATCCGTGGCGTTGCTTGGTACGCTGAACTCTTGTTGCTCAGAGTATGTCATGGTCGACGAATCCGCTCCCTTGCCATCCACACTCGCTCAGTGCCATGCGTGGATGAAAGAGATGGCTGCCATCCATGCTCAGCAGCAAGCGACGATCGAACAGCAGCAACAAACAATCGACGAGCAACAAACGCTGCTCCGGTCGTTGCAGCGTGACTTGTCGTTGCTGAAACGTTCGCTGTTCGGCAAGCGGCGTGAGCGTTTCGAAGATCCCGATCAACAATGGTTGTTCGACTCGGCGGCGTGGAAGAATCCGGAACCGGAAGACGCAACGCAGGATTCCTGCGACTTGACAACCGAGGAGGACGAGCCCTCCAGTAAGGGTCGTCGCCGTGGTCGGGCACGGCGTGTGATTCCTGAATGCTTGCCACGTGTTCAGCGGATTCGCTCTCTTGAAGAGTCCGACATTCCCGAAGATCTGCGAGACAAATCAGGCCGTCGCTTCCTGAAGAAAGTCGGCGAATGGGTCGAGTATCAACCGCCTCAGTTACAGGTGGTTGAGGAGTTCGTGGAGACCTTGGCGGTCGACAACGAAGATGCCACCGAAACGACAATGGTGTCGGCGGCACGAACGCCACGAATCCTCTCTTGCTTTGCCGGCCCCTCGCTACTGGCCAGTTTGGCGGTGAACCGTTTCGCGGATCACCAGCCTTACTATCGCCTGGAAGAGATCCTGCAGCGAAGCCACCTGAAGATTGATCGCGGCACTCAATGCCGCTGGATGCTTCGCTTGGCGGAATCCTTGAATCCGCTCGTCACGTTGATGCGCGGCTTGGTGCTGACGTCGCCGGTCATCCAAGCCGACGAAACGCCGGTCAAGATGCTGGCTCCCGGGCAAGGCCACGCGTCCACCACTTATCTGTGGGCCGTCCTCGGCGACCGGCAACATCCTTACACGACGTTTTACTTCACGGAAGATCGCTCCCGCGCCGGGCCGGAGCAGTTCTTCGCCGACTTCCACGGAGTGCTTCTCTCTGACGCCTATATCGGTTACGAGTCCTTGAGCGCCGTATCGCGAGACCGCATTCGCTTGGCGGGCTGCCATGTGCATGCGCGGCGGAAGTTTGAAGAACTGCATGTTCTGGGACCCACGACTCAGACGTCCACCGCGATGGGCTACTTCCAGCGTCTGTTCGATCTGGAAGATGAGCTGTTGTCGCTTACGGACGAAGCGCGTCATGAACAACGTCAGCGGCGCGCGGCCCCACTGATGAAGGATTTCAAAACCTGGCTCGATCAGCAACTGGATACACTTCGTCCCAAACATGACTTGCGTGGCGCGATTGCGTACATGACTCGGCGCTGGGAATCTTTCGAGCGTTTTCTGGAATCGGGAGCCATTCCCATTCACAACAATGCCAGCGAACAAGCGGTTAAGAATCCGGTCATGGGGAAGAAAAACTGGCTCTTCTTGGGCAGCGCTTTGGGAGGCTACGCGGCGGCCGCCTTCTACACCTTGACCGCGACTTGCCGTCGCTTGCGGATCGAC
>JAJDEH010000179.1 GCA_029259935.1 Planctomycetota bacterium | reverse complement strand
CTGGATCGTATCGGATGGCGATGGCCAGTTCCGTGGGGTTGGTAACGACAACATCAGCTTCCGGCATGGTCGTGCTGAGTCGATTGAGCGCCAATTGCCGTTGGACCATCCGCCGACGGGCAATCACTTGGGGATCACCCTGCAAGTTTTTCATTTCTTCGCGGACTTCCTGATTGGTCATTCGCAAATCTTGTTCGTGCTTCCAACGCTGATAGGCGTAGTCGATCAGTGCCAGAATCAACAAGACGAAGCCGATTCGCAGACAAGTCCAGATGATCGTGTCCACGATGAATATTCCCAGTTGCGGCACCGAAAGCGCGGCGGCCCCCAAGACTTCATTGCTTTGGCTCCACACACTCCAAATTGCTACTCCCGCAACAACAAGAATTTTGAATATACCGAGCCCCAGGCGGACGGCGCTAGTCAACGAGAACAGCCGCTTCGTTCCTTTGAGTGGATCGACGCGCGAAACATCGAACGCCAGTTTCTGTGGCAGAAAGAGGAAGCCGACCTGAAAGACGTTCGTCACGATGGCAACAATAAAGATCACGGCAAGCAGCGGGCCGAGCGCCTTGCCCAGCCCAATCACCACGGAGTGCCATAGCGCGACGGCCGTGTTCCGGTCGGCGTCAAGCTGAGGCGGCCCGCCCAGTTGTCGCTCGGTGAGATGGCCCATGAACTCGACCAGGCCCGGTCCCGTGTAAAGCAGCATGGACAGAGCAGCGATGAGCAGAGCCGCGGAAACCAGGTCGGTGCTTTTGGGAACCTGGCCCTCGCGCCGCGCCTGTTCGCGGCGAAACGGTGTCGCATCATGTGTCTTGTCGCCAAACTGATCGGCCACTGCCTACTCCAATCCGGACAAAACCGCATCTCGGATTAGCTCGAACGTCACGTCGGCCTGTTCTTGAAACAAATAGGCAGCCCCGCCCAGCGAGATCGATAACATTCCCAGCATCACCATGGAATTTAAACTGAAACCGACCGCGATCACATTCAACTGCGGCAACGTACGGCTGATCAGCCCCAGTATCAGCACGGACAATAGCAAGGCGATCATGATCGGCGCGGCTGCCCGAATTCCCAACACGAAACTCTGCGAAGTAATCTCGCTCAGAGTAAGGATGAGATTTTCGGAGAAAGCGACCTGGCCCGGTGGCATCCAGGCGAACGTGTCGAGCAATGCCTGGATCACTTGCCGATGTCCGCCCATCGTTAGAAACACGGCCAGGGTCAGCAGGTCGAGCAGTTGTGAAAAGAGGGAGACCGAGGCATTCGCCGTCGGATTAAAGACGTCGGCCAATTGCATACCGCTCATCTGTCCGATGACCTGGCCCGTCAACTGAAGCCCACTGAACAGAATGAGAATTCCCAACCCCATCGCCAAGCCCAACACCGCTTCCTGCCCCAAGATAACCGCGAAGTTCACGAGGTTACCCGGATTTTCCACCGGCACGGTCCAATACAAGGGCGTCAGCAACAGCGCCATTCCCACCGTGAGCAGCAAACGAACCCGCATCGGTACGGTTCCGGCACCGAAGAAAGGCACCGTCAGCAGCAGTCCACTCAATCGCGTGAGGATCAGTACGAAGACGAGAAACGCGTTGAGTACTGGCTCGATGGAAAGCATGGCGGGAATGCGGGCCAACCGTTTGGACGAGTTGAGGAGTCACCCAACCATTTAGTGAGGAAATTGTCGTGACAAATGGATCCCTCGCCGACGCGTGGGGTTACCATCTCGCGGCTATCCGCCGCTCAGCAGACGGGGAATATTGACGATCAGATCTTCGGAGTAGTCAGTCATCATTTGAATCAACCAAGGCAGACAAAGTCCCAACACAAGCACCATGGCCAGCATTTTGGGGACGAAGGAAACGGTTTGATCTTGAATTTGCGTCAAGGCCTGTAGCAGGCCAATCAACAGGCCCACGACCATGCCGACCGTCAGGACCGGCGCGGCAAGGATCAAGGCCGTCCAAATTGCCTGGCGGCCCAAGTCGACTGCGTCATGTGGTTCCATTTTTTACCAAACTGTGTCTTACCAAACTGCAAAATTGGTCACGTATAGTGGACGAAGCTCTCCAGCAACATTCCAACAACCAAATTCCAACCGTCAACGAGAACAAACAGCATTAGTTTAAAAGGCAATGAAATGATCACCGGCGGCAACATCAACATGCCCATCGAAATCGTGACGCTGGAAATCACGATGTCCAAGATCAGGAATGGCAGGTAGATGTTGAACCCGATTAAAAACGCCGTTTTCAGCTCACTAAGCATGAAGGCGGGCAACAAGACTTGTAGCGGAACTTCGTGGTAGTACTCGGGCGGGTTGGATTGCTGCTCTTCGGGAAGGTACTGATAGAACAACCAGATATCGTCGTTGTTCTGATTAATCTTGATCTGTTCACCCATGAACTTCTTGATCGGCAGCGTGCCCGCGTCGAACGCCTCTTGCCAAGTCATACTGATTTCGGGATCGGTATAAGGCGCGATGGACTCGTTATAGACCTCGGTCCATACGGGACCCATGATCAGCAACGTCAAAAACATCGCCAACGTGGTGATCACTTGCCCCGGCGGCAACTGTTGCGTTCCCAACGCTTGCCGCAAGAGCCCCAAGACAATCACGATGCGGACAAAGCTGGTCGTCATCAGCAAGATGGCGGGTGCCAGGCTGAGTACCGTCAGCAGCAACATGATCTGCAGAGTTGAACTCAGGCCGCTTGGCTCAAACCAACTATCTGGATTGTTAAGAAAGCCCACCTCACCGGGAACTTCCAAAGCCGTGGAGGGGTCAAACCCGGCGGGGCCTTCCAGAGCAGACGGCGACACCGACCCACCTCGGTCCTGGCCCAGTGCCGATCCAAACAGAAAAAAGCATCCCAGCGCCAAAGTTGACCAAATCATCCAACGACGGGTTCGGCTGTCTTTCCAACGGGCGAGGGCCGCGTTGCGCGCGGCGCTGCGTCGATTCTTCTTTCGGCGGCCTAGGTCGAACAATTTTTTCATCGAGCGGATCAGCCTGAGGTGCGGGCGGTGGACTCGGTGTCCACGGGTAGTCGGGTTTGTGATCGACGACTGCTTTGACGTCTTGCCGTTCGCCGCTCGCTAGTCGCGTTATCCGGCTCGGATTTGGTGGCCGAAGTCGACCCCATTTGAGAAATCACTTGGCGAAATGTCGTGGAAATGCTGTCAGACCGTTTTTGCTGGCAGACCCCGGCGATGCGGTCGACTTCCTCCGGGTCGGTAATTTCCGTCAACGTCTCGGCGCCGTTGGCTGTGACGCAAATCAACAGCATCTTCTTGCCGACGCGAATCAGTTGCATCGATTGCCGAGCCGCCAGCGGGGTCCGTCCCAGTACCTCGACGACTTCGCTCGGCAGATGCTGAGCAGCTTTGGGAAGTGTTTTCCGAGTAAACCACGCGACCAGCAAAAAGAGTCCCACGACAACACCTAAGCTGCCAAGTACGGTTGATAAGGCCCGTGTGGCAGTCGGACGGGAGCTTGGTTCTGACTTGTTGCTTGCCTGCTTACTCGGTGGGGGCAGGCGCAGCCGTTCGTCTTTTTCGGCAATGGGCGACGAGGGACCTGCGAGGGATGGCTGTTTGGATTGTTTCGCGGTCGCTTGCCGATTCGCGACCGGGAGTAATTCCCGATTGGCGGACGAATCGTGCAGCGTGGAATGGGTCGGGCCGGTATTGCTTTTCGCTGGCAGTTGAAACCGCGGCGCGGCACTAGTTCGTGGAAGGTGGCCACCGTTGGCGGTCTCCGTGCCTTCATCCGCCGACGCGGGCGATGCCGATAATGCCAGGACCATCAGCAGGCAAACTGGAATCTGCTTCTCTTTGAACCAGTGCATCCATGCAGTTCCGTGAAAAGGTGGGGCGTTACCGAGGTCGATTGTTTGGTGAGATGTCAGTCGTTAGGTGAGATTTGTCGCAATTGAGCTGGCCACTGGCGGGTTAGCTTTTGTCGCCGGAAACGAGTTCGGCCACGCGGACGCAAAAATTGTCGTTCAGCACAAGCACTTCGCCCCGCGCGATCATGCGGCCATTGGCGTAGACATCGACCGGATCGCCGGCAAGTTTGTCCAAAGTAACGACCGATCCCTTTCGTAGCTTTAAGACCTCTTCCAGGTACATGTGCGTTCGCCCCAACTCGATCTTCAAGTTCAGCTCGACATCGCGCAACAAGTCCAGCGTCGCCTTTTCCGTGTTAGCGGGAGTACCCTTCAAATTGTTCAATTGAAACGGAGACACTCCTTCGACTTCCACTGGGGCGGGTTGATCGACGGAGGCTAGCGCTTGTTCGGCCTGTTCCAACAACAGGTTAATATCATCATCGGCCCGTGGCTGCTGTGGTGCCGCGGTGGGTGCGGTCGCAGTGGCCACGGCGGGGGAGGCTGCTGGCGCGGGAGTTGGTGGCGCGGGCGCGGGAGTTGGCGGTGCGGGCGCTGCTTGGCCGGCAGCCAACAAGTCTTCAATCTGTGATTGCGAAACAGCGCCGGCCTCAGTTTCCGCAGTGGCTGCTTTCTCTGGTGCCGGTGTCGGGGGTTGAGTCGCCGGGGCTCCTTGATTGGCCGACAGCAACTCTTCGATCTGTGACTGCGAAACGGCACCTTCGGCCGGTGGTTCCGAACTGGCGGCGGCTGGTTTCGGTGCTGCCGCCCCCTGGTTACCTGCCAGAAGCTCTTCGATTTGCGACTGCGAAACGGCTCCTCCATCCGCTGGTTCCGAAGCGGATTGCTTCGGTGCCAGTGGTGCCGGTTCGTCTCCCTTACCGGCGGATAGGAGGTCTTCGATCTCGGATTGGGAGACCGCACCCTCGGCCGGTTGCTCGGCGGGAGGCGGCTTGGCGGCCGGCGGATCGGGGGGAGAGTCAGCGGCGGATTTTGCCTGCTTTAACAGCTCCTCGATCTCATCTTGCGCGAATTTTTCTGGATCGTCTGCCATGGGAATCCATTCCTGATCGGCAGGGACAGCAATTATTGCTCGTGAAACACGAAGTCGCCAAAAACGATCGACGTGAGAAGCGGCTTTCCTAGCACGTTGTTACTTGTCTCTAAAATCCTTCTTTTGATCAAGCCCAAACCCGGTTCGTTGAGTTCCGAGATGTTGGAGTCGCGAATCTGAATGAGTACTTTCTCGCGGAGACGAAACTCGTTATTCGCCAGCAATCCTTCCAGTTCGGACCGGTCCTTGGGGCGAACCGTCCCCGCTAGTTTGAAGTTGACCCGCACCGTTGAATTGGCGGTCGGCTGGTGAATTGTGACGTTGTAAGCACCCAGTTCCACCTCCACGCCCAGCATGTCCAGGTCCGTTGAATCACCTTCTTCCTTGGCCTCCTCGGCCTTCTTTTGCTCCGCTAGCTTGGCTTGCGTTTCCGCAGCGACGTCTTCCGCCGACGGCACCAGAAGGTATGCCAGCACGCATTCCGCGGTGATCACCAGGATGACGAAAACGGCCACGATAATTCGGCCCAACATCGATCCGCCTTTGACTTCAGTTTCTTGCTCGGTCATGCTTCTAGCTCGTTAGTTGTCGCTGATCTGTTTCTTGCGTTCTTCTTCCGTGCCAGCCCAATCGCTGACAATTTCATCCAGCAGAAAGATCTCCACCCGGGGATTTTCTTTCATCCGCTGGGGATCGGTGCCGATGTGGTAAGGCTCGTGCGGTCCAGCCACGGAGATTCTGATACGCGCCGGATTGAGGCCCAGGCGAGCCACCATGAATTTTTTCGTGTTGCGGCAGCGCTCATAGGCCAGATGCCAATAATCGCCGGAATGCTCGGCTGCTTCGAGTGGATTTCGAGATGTGTGGCCGCGAATTTCGATCTTTTGCGGCTTGCCTCGCAACCGCCGAAATGTCTCGTCTTGCAGGATCACTTGATGTGCTTCGCTCAATTCATTGCTGCCGACGTCAAACACGATGGCTGAACCAACGGTCTTGCTGGAACCGGGCCGCACGATCCGCACCCGCTTGTTTTCTCCGACCGGTGCCACGACCTTGTCCCCGCCGCGCATCGTGTCCTTGCGTTGCGCGCGTCCCCTCGTTGCCAGTTTGGCAATCGCCGAGTTGCGCGGTTTGGACGGACCGGGAAGGACGCTTGCCCGAGTCGGTTGATAGCCGAATTGTTGTTGAATGGATTCCACGAGCGCTTGGTATTTCTTGTCTTCTTTGACTTCGCTAAGCGAAACCAACATGATGAAAAACGTCAGCAACAACGACATCATGTCGCCAAAGGTGACGACCCATTCCGGGATTCCAGGAGCATCATCTTCATCGTCTTCCGCACTCATTCGTTCTCTTCCATCGTCAGCTTGCTAGGCCGCCTCTTTGTCGGATTTGCGCATTTTCGGTGGCAAGAATGTATTTAGTTTCTGTTCAATCACCCGCGGATTCTCGCCGGACTGAATCGCCATGATGCCGCGAATCACGACCTCCAACGCCACTTTTTCCTGCTTGTCGAGAAAGCCCAGCTTTTCGGCAAAGGGAAGGAAGATCACATTCGAGACAATGGCACCGTACAGAGTCGTAATCAGAGCCACCGCCATACCGGCACCGATGCTGGACGGATCGTCCATGTTGCTGAGCATCATGATCAATCCCATCAAGGTCCCGATCATGCCGTACGCCGGCGCGAAGCGGCCCAACTGGTCCATGACCGCCTTGCCCTCGCGGTGGCGATTGGAAAGAGCCTCCACGTCGGTGCGCAAGATATCCTCGATCACCTCCGGCCGCGTCCCGTCCACCGCCATTTGTACGCCCAACTTAATGAAGTCACTCTTGACCTCATCCAACTGACTTTCCAATGCCAGCAAGCCATCGCGCCGGGCCGTCTCGGCCAATCCGACCAGTTGTTCGATCAGGTCGCGAACGTCCTCCTGTTTGTTCAACAGGACTTTCTTCGCCACCATGGGCGCCCCAATCATTTTCTTCAGTGGAAACGAGATCAGCGCGGCCGCAATCGCGCCGCCGATCACGACCATTCCCGACGGAATATCGATAAACGAGTTGAAGGATCCGCCGCCGATGATGATCGATCCGATGATCAGGCCGAAGGCAGCCAAAACTCCGATTAGCGATGCAATGTCCATGAATAGTGTCCGTTAACTTTGCAGTTGCGGTTCATCTTGTGCTAGTTGCTCGTGCCGGCCAGGCGCGGGAATCATGTGCTTAACCTGTTGATACCGGACAGCCCGCTCCAACACCTCGTCCATGGATTCCACCACGACCAAACGATCCCCATTGGTCAGCGTGAGGAAGGTATCCGGCCGCTGCTCGACGTACCGAATCAAGTCGGCGTTCAGGATGAAGGATTCGCCATCCAATCGAGTTAGCTTGATCATTGTGCTTTTTCCACAAAATAGGCGCACCTGGCGCGATACCAATTCAGGCAAACATAGGATATTTTTCGAGGGCGAGAGGAGAAAGAGTTGCGTTTTTGCAACGTGTCCCGTGGGAGCGGTCGACGTAATCGACGCGCCCCTTGCCTCAGACGCCGACACAATTCCGGCGGTCCGCGCGAGTTGTCACGATATTGAGAATGGTATCGCTTATTCCGCGTGCCAAGTCCGAGCCGAGCGTGGGCCTGGGCGCGCGTCGCGCCGCAATCGCTTGGTTCGCTGTTTCGAACTGGCAGAACTCGCCGCCCCGGCTGACTCCGCAACGCGGCGCGGCGGGCTGATCGCCTTGGCTATTTCTGCCGACGGCGGGGCCGTTCCTTGGGCGCGGCACCTTGCGCCGAACCTCTCACGGCTTCTGCGGATTCAACTACCGTGCCACCTTCGACGTTAATCAGCGGATAGTAGTAAAAGGTCTGACCACCTACTCGATACCGGACGGCAATTTCAATGCTGGGCGACGAGGCAGTCTCGAAGACTCTCGACAATCGGTAGTCATACGAGCCGATCGGTCGCCCATCCGCGACCAAGATATAATCGCCCGGCTGCAAGCCGACCGCTTCTCCCTGCGACCCTCGGTGAATCTGCGTGAGCCGATAACCGCGTTCGGAGTAAACTCCGCCCACGCCCAAAGTGGGCCGCTGCCTGATCCGCTCACGGTCTTGCCCGCATGCATCGGGTGCCAGGAATGCCGAATACGAAACGCCATACAACGCAATGAGGCAAAAACGAACGAACTTGCCAGTTTTCATAACGGGATCTCCTTTGTGGAATGTGCGAAACTCGTAATCATGTTCGGTTCCGATTCCCGGGTGGGACATGAAGTGCGACTTGTGGGCTCGAGTGTGTGCTGCTCAGAATCCAACAAATGGGCCCAAGAAGCAACCACACAGACCGAGCCATCGCCCAGGGCGTGTGTTTTACACGCCTATTTTTTCGCCAGGCTGCGATCGCGAGTTACGGAAGGCAATCCAACTCGACATGCACGGTAGAGCAACAACGAGTCCCCAGGATCAGCGACTGCCCCTCGCTTATCCCCAATCCGTAATTGGTTGCCCCGTGCTTAGTCGGTGGGGGAGATTTTGAAATTCATCGATATAATTTTTCGTGGAATCGACGCCTAGATGCTCCAGAATGGTCGCGGACAAGTCGGCTGGGGAGATCGGTTTTTCCTTCACCTGCGCGCCGTGATGGTCTGTCGATCCATAAACCTGGCCACCCTGAACTCCGCCACCTGCCACCAGTGCCGTAAACGCCGCCGGCCAATGGTCGCGTCCGCTTTTCTTGGTGTTCGAGCTTTGCGAAAACTGGCCCATGTGCGGGGTGCGGCCAAATTCCCCGACGGCAACGACCATCGTTGTCTCCAGCAGTCCGCGGTCATGAAGGTCTTCGATAAATGAGGGAAAACATTGGTCGAAAATGGGACAGAGATGGTCCTTCAGCTTGGGAAAGTTGTTTTGATGTGTATCCCAACAAGTATTCACGCCGTCGATTTTGGTCTCGTCTTCCCAGTTGACTGTTACCAGCGGAATGCCCGCTTCGACTAATCGCCGAGACATCAGCAAGCTCTGCCCAACCATGCTTTGTCCATAGCGCGCCCGCGTTTGTTTCGTTTCGCGGTCCAAGTCGAACAATTCGCCGGCCCGGCTTTGCAGCAGCGAATATGCGTCGTCACTCTGCCTGCCATACTCACGTACGAGCGATGCTGAGAACTGGCGGGTTCCGCCGCGAATTTGCAGTGAACGCAATAAGTCGCGTCGCTGCTGGATTCGCTCAAGCGGGACGTGTTCCTTGAATTCGAAGCCGTCCGTTTGAAAATCGAGTTTTTCGGCGTCGCCGGCGACCAGCAGCGCATTGTGACGCTCGCCCATGCGGCCGCCCGTTTGTCCGGCGATTCGCCGTGACTGACCGGGAAACTGTAAATACCAAGGCAACACGACCGATGAGGGCAATCCGTCACGCGAACTTCCATACCTCATCATCATCGCGCTGAGCGACGGCCAGTCCAGCGGCTCCGCCTGATCGGTGGTCGGTGCCTGGAAGTACTCGCGCCCCGTGAAGATCTCGCTGCAAGCTGGCCCATGCACGTTCATGCGGTGCGTCATCGACCGCAACAAACACAGCTTGTCCATCTGAGCCGCCATGCGCGGCAAATGTTCGCAAATCTGAATTCCCGGGACGCTGGTGGCGATGGGCTGAAAATCGCCACGAATCTCGCGCGAGGCCTTCGGTTTCATGTCCCACAGATCGATTTGACTGGGGCCGCCAAAGAGAAACAGGAAGATACAGGAATTGTTGCGGCGGCTCGCTAAATCGGGATTGTCGGTCGCTTGCGCCCGCAGACGTGCCAACCGCGCCGAACTCAGGCCCAATAAGCTGAGGCCGCCCGCTCTGAGAATCTCGCGGCGGCTAAATCGACGAGTGGCGGGTGAGGTATCGTCGGCGATGATAGACAGCATGTTGCGCCTCGCTACACAGCATCCTTGGGTGAAAGCAGCCGCCATTATATGGCGCGTGGAGGTCAGGCAGCAATTATTGCCGCGTCGCGAGGGCCATCCGTTCGCGCATCCCACATTGCAATTGGATTGATACCCGCGCTGCGCATACCGCCGGCCGAGGCGATGACTGGTTAATTTGGTGCCACGTCATCCTCCCACGGTGCGTACCTTGCTGACGACATTTGACGTCATCGTACACGCGACGTCAGATGCCGACAGTCTCGCGAAGAACGGCACCCAATGGTGGGGGAATGTGAAATTTCTAAGATCTTTTTGGAATGTGCGCGATTCTTTGGGCGGTTTCGCAATTATTGGTTAGAGGAGATGAATCGCCGTTGGACGAAGACCGGTTGGAAAAAGCGCGAAACGAAGTCATTCGCCTAATTGGCGAAATGGACCAGTGTTTCGCGCGCGCGCGGGAACTCGGCCAGCGAGTTATCAAAGCTTCGCGGGAAATGAAGGCCGCTGGCTATCAGATGCCCGGGACACTGGAACGGGACCTTCAACAGGCGGCCCGCCTGTTCTGCGATGATGAACATCGCGATGATGGACATCGCGACGAAAAACTCGGCGGTGACACCTTGCAAGATGATGCGAGCGGGGAGGGATAGAGCCGCAAGTTACTTGAGCTGAGACAGGGTTTCTATCACTGCCCGCGCCTTCTCGATGCCGCCAAGGCGCTCTACCATTTCCTTCGCCTCGACCAGGGCATGGAGCGAGACCTTCTCGTCCAAGTTTCGCGAGTTGGCTTTAGCACCCTTCTTCTTCTTCTGCGCCGACTTGATCGTGCTAACGTAACCCGCGGACATCTTGATGCCCTGCTTTGTCAGTTTGGCGGCAAGTTCCTTGGGCGAAGCGTCGGGGTCTTTGGCGAGCGCGTCGGTAACAACCTGTGTCTTGTTGACTTTTCTCTTCGTTGGCATTTCAGGCTTTCCTGTCGAATCAAAGTGAGTGCTAAACCTAACATGTTACTCAAGCGATCCGCGTTTTCCATTAGCCCTGAAGAGGGGGCGCGGAGATTTGCCGATTCAGTACGCGGTCTTAGAGTCATCAAAATATTTCCCTTACTTCCCATAATTCTGTACACTCGCGGATGTCACGCCTAGCAAGGGGGTGCCAGACCACCGTCGTTCGACTTGAGAAGAGGAGGAAGGTGTTATGACGAAGAGAAACGTTCCCACGCCACCGCCAGTCCCGTTACGAAGGCGTTTTTATCAAGACTGGCCCTTGATGGTGTCGGGAGTCGTGGCCGGCTTGTCGGTCGCGATCTTGTTTGCCTGTGTGTGGGTCGTTGCCGTTGGCCCAGCGCCGGTGGCCGTTCCACATGTTGACGCCGCCTCCAAATCGGCATCCGTCAATGAGTCGGATGTGGGTGACCGCATGCGGAAATCCGCAAAAGAATACGACCATCAACACAGCCTTTCCGACGACGATTCCAATCCTCGGCAGCCAACGATCAGGGTGGCGACCAAGCAGATAGAAGATATTAACAAAGCTACTACTGAGACTGCTTCAATTTCTGATCATACAGCCGAAATCGCGATACCCATCAAGACGCATGAGCCGACGGATGTCGAAGCGGAAAAAATGGCAGTCGCGGAGGAAGATGAAAAAGTCACGGAACAAAATGAAACGGTCGTGGAGGTTGTCAACGTCGAGGAACCCAACGAAGGCGATGCGGATGCCACATTGTCCTTTCCGACGTCCAAAGCCGGTTTAGCTTGGACGGACGATCGCGACGATTCCACTGAGCCCCGCGTCGCTAGAATGCCGAAACGGCTTAAGCGAATGCGCGAGAGCCAACTTCGTGGAGCCCTGCAGCTTGCGTCCAAGGAGTTCGACATCCTGTCGATGGGCCAAACGACAAAAGAATTGGCGAGTGCCATTCAAAGAGAACAGCAACTGCACAAGAAGCTAGGAAAACGCGCGAACCAAGGCTATTTGCGGGCGGAGCTGAACCAGTTTCATCCCATTCTAGAACTCGCCAAATCGGACCGGCGACTGGCTCAACTGCCGCTGCGCGACATGGGCCAATGTAACATCGACAAGCGGTTCATTCCTCCGATGACGCAAATGTCGACCGGGGTCCGGGCCGCTCAAAGCCGAGCCGTGCGTACGCCGACGGCCGCCAACCCCCTGAACGGCAATAAAGCGGCGAATACGACTTATGCTTTCGCCAGTTTCCTGGCGGCAAAGCCGGATTGGCACAAAGAAGAAGCCATTCCAGGACTCATTCAAATGCTGCAGACCGAAGACCGGGTCATTCGTCTGGAACTGATTCGTATTTTGTCGTCGGTCGAGGGCATCGATTCGAGCAAAGCGTTGGCGAATCGGGCCTTGTTCGACTTTTGGTCGGCTGCGCGGGACACGGCGGTCGAGTCGTTGGAATCACGGCCGCGCTATGAGTACAGGCAGGAGTTGCTGGACGGACTGCGTTATCCGTGGTCCCCTGTTTCAGAACATGCGGCTCAGGCCCTCGTTTCGCTCGACGACCAACAGGCGGTCGGCCATCTGGTGGAAATGCTGCAAGAGCCCGACCCGAGCGCGCCCTATCAGGACGACGAGGGACAATGGAATGTGGATGAACTCGTGCGAGTCAACCATATGCGTAATTGCACGCTTTGCCATGCTCCGTCATTCGTAAGTACGGATCCAATTCGAGGCTTGGTGCCGACTCCCGGTCAAGCACTGCCGGTAGTTTACTATCAGAGTCAGTCTGGCAATTTTGTGCGCGCGGACGTGACTTACATCAAGCAGGATTTTTCCGCGATGCAAGAGGTCAAGAATGCCTCGCCGTGGCCGAGTACCCAGCGATTCGATTTCTTCAAGCGAACCAGACAGATTTCGGCCAGCGAAGCTCGCGGGCTGGATCGATCGGACGCGATGGCTTCGTCTTATCCTCAGCGAGAGGCCGTCCTGTATGCCTTGCGAAATCTGACTGGTGATGATGTCGGTAATTCGTCCTCTGCCTGGCGACAATACTACGACAAGCACTACAGACTCAACTGAACCCACTTCATTTTCCGTCAGCGTGAAGCGACAACAGCCCGGTGCCTCGGCAGGTGCCGGGCTGTTTCGTTCGCCGCCGAGTGATTAGACCGCCTCCGAGTTGGCTATCGGCTCCGCCCAAAAAAGAGCCCCACGGCCGCAATTGCCGATCCGACCAGGACGCTGCCCACCAGGTGAATGTCGATAACGGGAATACGGGGGACAACGTCAAAGCACATCACGGCCGCCGCGGGAAGCGCGAAGAGCGACATCTTCCAGCCGCGAAACAAGGAGAACACCATCAGCAGAATGCCAGCGATGCCGGGCACGATGCTGTAGAACAGACCGCCAACCAGGGGGACATGCAAGGCTTTGTTTGGGTCCGATAGCAACAAGCCCGATGTTTCCAATTTCGCTTGGCCGCCATCAACAACCTCCTGGAACGTGGCCCGAGGATCGATTCCGTTTTGATTCATCCACAGCAGGCAGCCGGCAACGAGCAGCCCGCCAAGCAAAAAACGCGTCTTCGCGCCAAACACCAATTGCAGCGGGACGAACAGTGCGGCCGACATCCTCTTCTTCTTGGCGTACTTTCCGGATCGCGCATCGGCCAGCATTGCCTTGATCCGCGCTCGCTTTTGCGCGGCGGCGACTTTGGGGTCTAGATTTTTCGCGTCGGCGGCCGACGCGGCCACACGTGCTTCCGCCGCTTCGTCGACGATGGCACCGGCCATCTGTTCGGCCTGTTGGCGGGCATCCTCGGCACTGACGCCCTTGGCTTTCAGGTTATGCTCTTCCACGTTTTGCAGGTGCCGCTTCTCTCTTGCTTCACGGTCTGCGCGCGTCTTCTCGTTGATCCGATGGATAATTGGATCGCGCCATGCACGAAACCTCTTGCCGCGCCGTCCCTGCTCTGTTCGCGTCCGCTTTTCGCGGACCGCAATTTTGGCTTCATATCCGAACAGTTGCTCAAAAAACTCTTCCCATTGGTTGCCGCCGTATTTGGCCACGAATTGGCGTAGGCTATCTTCGTCCGCGCCGCGAAGACGCATGCGGCGTAGCATTTTCTCAATTTCCGCAACCGGCTGAGTGCGCTGTTTGGCCAGCGTCTGGTCGACAACGAAATGAAACACCAAGCCGCTGGCCGTTCCCAAGACCAACGCGATCGCGAAGCTGAAAATCAAGCCAAGTGGCCACAGGGCGATCAGAAAAAGCAGCAGCGCGCCGGACCAGATCAGCCATTCGGAAATACGGCTGTTCCACACGAACTCGCGCGCCTTTTCGAACAGAATAGTGCGTTGGCGCAGTCCGCCGACGACAAAATAGGCGACGGTGGCGAAGACACCTATCATGACGAAGCACGCCGAAAACTGCGGCACGCATAGCGTCACCAGCGCGAGCATCGTAAGCACCGCAAAGAAACTCAGTGGAATGAACGATCGCAATTTGGCCATCGCCGCGCCGTTGTATTGCGAAACGCAAGACTCCAGCAACTCTGCTTCTTCCTCCGTGGGATTCAGCGGTCCACTGCCTTGGACACCCAGCAATTTTTCCAAGTCCTTGATGGCATCGCCTAACGTTGTATAGCGTTCATCCGGAGTCTTTGCCACCATTTTCATGACGATGTTGGATAGTTGATCGGGAATCCGGTCGACAATCGCGTCGGGCCGCACCATTGGCTCGGTTTTATGTTTGGTGATGACTTCCATCACCGAAGCACCGGCAAAGGGTGCTTGACCGGTAAGCAACACGTAGAGCGTGCAGCCCAGTGAGTAGATGTCGGCTCGATGGTCCACACCGGTGGCATTTTCAGCTTGTTCGGGTGCCATGAAGGCGGGAGTTCCAATGGCGATGTTTGCCATCGTTACATTCGCCGTGGACGACGCGAGGTCATGGCTGGGTGATGCGGCGCCCGCCATCTCGGCGTCGTCGAGCGCGTTGGCCATTTCCGGCGTTTTTACCAGCCCCAGGTCGGCAACCTTGACCACTCCATCTCGATTGATAAGCAAGTTGGCGGGTTTCACGTCGCGGTGAACCATACCTTGATTGTGAGCGAATTCGAGCCCCCGCGCGGCCTGCAGGATATATCCAACCGCAGCCTCCACGTCGAGCTTCTTATGGGCTTGGACCAGGTCGGCAAGCGACTTGCCATCCACCAGTTCCATGCTGAAAAAATTGATATCGCCGTCGACACCCAGATCGTAGATCTGCACGACATTGTGATGTGTCAGTTGAGCGGCCGCGTACGCCTCACGCGTGAATCGAGCGACAAAAACCGGATTGGCCGCGAATTGCTGCTGAATCACCTTCATGGCAACTTTACGATCCAACGACAGTTGCTGAGCCAAATAGACGGCCCCCATCGCGCCACGCCCCAACTCGCCCAAAATCTTATAACCGCCGACAACGCTTCCCACACGAATGCCATCTCGCGAGGAAGCCGTGGCGGGTTCCTCGGAAGCGGCGGCCCGCGTTTGCAGAACAACCGTTTGATCGACACGACCCGCCTCGGTCCGCCCATGGTCTACTCGACTCGTTGGCTCGATGGTTGCATCGAAGGCGGAGACCGTCGCGTTGCTTGGATTCGGGGCACTCGACGGCGGCGCGGGCACGCCGATCGTCTCCTCCAAGGCAGGCAAGGTCCTGTCTGCCAGAGAGGCCTTGGCCGACGGCATGGTCTCGGCGGACGGAATCGACTTGGATGATGGGGGGCTTGGGTCAGGACGCGTTTGCTTGGAAGAAGTATCCTGGACCGCCTTGGAACCGCTGCCTTCCAGTTCCTGGACGATCGGCGCGGCATCCGCATTTTCAGGTATCAATAGGCGAAACTGCTGGCCGCACTTGGCGCATTTGGGCTTATAGCGTCCCGGCTTCGCGCCCTTCAAGTTCATTCGTTTTTGGCAATTGGGGCACTGGATGCTCATCACAGCTTTCGTTCTTCGGCGCGCATCGAAACCAACTTGCTGACGAAATGAAAGAGGCGCAATTCAACAATCCGCGATAGGGAAAGAGTACCGACTGGGAGGGTGAAAATTCCATGGAAATCTTCGCAGAAGGTACAGCGCCTGTCAACGAAGTGACCGAATCAGGTGAACTCCCATACAGGCGGCTCATCCATTGCAAATGCGTTAGATGCCGAGCGGGTTCCAACGATTTAGATCGCTGGGGCTCGCTTCTCGCTCGATCCCAGCCACCCATTTGATTGTAAGCCCGCGGCTGGTACCAATTGACCAAATGCGAAACAGGCACTCAGCGTCTTGCAGTAGCTGTGTCGTAATTAACTGTCAGCGCTCGGCAGTTCGACTTGGACTTTGTCGCCAACGATATGCACTGGAAAGGACTGGGCGTTGCATTGAGGGTTGTCTTCGTCAAGGTAGGTCCCATCTTGAATGCGAAAGCGCCAATGGTGAATGCGGCAACTCACCATGTCGCCTTCCATGATTCCGTGGGCCAGGGATGCGCCGGCGTGCGGGCACTCGTTGCGCAGCGCGAAGAACTCGCCGCCGACGTTGAACACGCCGATCATGATGTCGTCGACGACAAACATGCGGGCCTGGCCTTCGGGAATGTCGGCCATTTGACAAACGGTGTGCAACTGAGACATTAATCGTCGGCGGGTTGGATCATCTCTAGCGGGATATAGAATTTGGCGTAGCACTTGCCATCCGAGTAGGGCTCGCCACGCTCGTCTTCCACCAGGACCGTGGCTCGTTTGGTAATGCGATTGACGACGCCTTGATAGTGGCGGCCCTCGAAACGAAATGACACGCGGTCGCCCGCTTGGATGCCGAACTTCGTGAAGGCCCGCTCGCGGGGCGTGATCAACTGATGGCGATGCTCGGTATGGCCGAAAAACCGGTGAGCGATGGATTGAAACCGGGGGGCCGAACAACTTGAATCGTTCCAAATCAGCATCTCGATCAAATGCGTCATTTCGTGTTCGACGACGCGTTGCAGCGCGGCCAGCCGATCACGGCATTCGATGCCCGACATGACAACCGGCCGGTGATCGTCTTGAAAAGTTTGAAACAACAGCGTCGAGGAAACCGCGATTTCATATTCCTTGTGGATTTTGCCTCCGCGCCGGTCCATCCGTTGTCGGCAACTGGCCTTGCCACCCGCGCGCGTCATGCGCTTCGATAGCCGAAAATCGAGCGGCGCGTCGCCCAGCATCTCGCGGATGCCCCGATCGAAAAAACTCTGGTCATAGAGGTCAAACAACCGCTCGATATCGTCGGGATGAATTTTGTTGAAGTTGCCGGCGTCGAGGTAGTCTGATTCACTCAAGACCGACTCGTAAATCTCCCGAGTTTTTTCCGCGATTTCCGCTGGTGTAAACTTCCTGGTTTCGATGAACTGTTGCATATCCGTTGCCATCAGGTGTGAGCGAGTTATCAAACGATTCTACCGATTTCCCGTAGCACGCGGTAGAATACGGGCCTTCAAGGCAATGCACCCATTTCGCGGGGAGAATGGCATGAGCAACTGGAAGTTCGCGGACGTCCACCACATCGGGATGACGGTCCGCGACATCGAACAATCCATCGAATTCTACGAGCAAGCCTTGGGCATGACACTGGTCGGCCGGCGCGCGTGTGTGGATGAAGAATATGTCGCCAGGCAGACCGGCTATCCTGGAGTTCAATTGAGTGTGGCGTCTTTTCGAGTTCGGCCTGATAGTCCGAATTCACTCGAGATTGTTCAGTACCTGAACTCGCCTGGCGAGCCAGCCGATACGGCGACAAATCGCCCAGGAAGCACGCACCTGTGCCTTGTCGTGGATGATCTGCTGGCCGCTTACACCGATTTGAAAAATAAGAATGTCCGATTTCGATCCGATCCGGTGGAGATCACCGCCGGTCCCAACCGAGGCGGTAAGGTGATCTACTTTTACGACCCGGACGACTATGTCATCGAGATGTTTGAACCCGCCGACCAGGAATAGCCGCTCATGAACTCGAACTACGCCTCACTGCTGGACTTTCGCGACAAGACGGTCCTCGTCACCGGTGCCGCGCAGGGATTGGGCGCCGAATTCGCTCGGGCCTTCGCCGATTGCGGAGCCGCCGTGATCATGCTGGACCGCGACGGAATCGCCGTGGAACACTGCGCCAATGAACTTAACCGCCAAGTGGCCGGTGACGGCCGTACGATTGCCATGCAGTGCGACATTCAAGACAAGACGCATGTGGAACAGTGTGTAGCTCAAGTGGCCGATGCTCACGGACCAATCGACGTGCTGGTGAGCAATGCGGGAATTCATCGACGCGTGGATCCGTTGGACTTCGACGAGCAGGATGTGGACGCTATCTTCTCCGTAAATCTAAAAGGCTGCCTCAATATGTGTGGCGCGGTGGGCCGGGTGATGGTCGAGCAAGGACACGGCAACATCGTCAACATCTCGGCGCTCGGCGGTGGGCTGGTTGGTTTGGGACGGGCCGGTTGTGCTTATGGAATGTCGAAAGGCGGTGTCGTTTCCTTGACCCGCGACCTAGCGGCGGAATGGACCCGGCACGGAGTCCGAGTCAACGCGGTCGCCCCGGGGTGGATCCGCACGCCCATGACCGCGGCATTGCAAAGCGATGAAGAAAGATCGGCCAGCGTTTTGGAACGCGTGCCGGCCGGGCGATGGGGCGAGCCGGCGGATGTGGCTCGCGTCGTTCTGCTGCTGGCCAGCGACGCCTCGTCTTACATATCGGGCCACACCATTCCCGTGGATGGCGGCGTCGCGAATGTGGTCGCCTTGACCTCGTAGTTTGTGAGAACTTAGTCTTGGTGTGCCTGCGGTCGAACAACGTGAGCCCTCAGTGCGAAAACTGGGGACTCGCTTCGCTCGACACCAGCCACCCAAGCCAATGACCAGCTTGTCCCGGAGATTCACATGTCGCGCGTCACGATCCAACAGCGAACGATTCCGCCCGATCTTTTTGGGCCGCTTGTTGATTTTCCGGGTCGGCGAAAAACGGCCGACATTCAAGAATTTCTGGACCGTCATGGCTATGTCTTGTTGCGGCAAGCGCTCGATCGGGAACAGGTGTTGGCCGCCCGTGAGGAAGTCTTGTCGCGATTGCAACAAGTTGGCGAAGTCCAAGAACCCGCCATGGAAGGCGTGGTGACCGGGCGCAGCCAGCGGCCTGATCCGGCGGAAGACGGCGGCCGGTTTTGGGCCGAGGTCAATCACGGGCGGGCCTTGCGGGCCGTGACGCATGGACCCGCGACCCACGATGTCGTGGGCCGCGTCTTTGGTGAATCCGCACGAGCTCACGATTTGATGTACTTGCGCCCGATGCCGCCCGGCGGTGTGACGCCGCTGCACTACGATTACCCGTTTTTCGCGGGTGAGTCCGAGCGGATTCATACCGTTTGGATTCCGCTGGGCGACGTCTCGGTGGTGGAAGGTCCGTTAATGTTGGTCGAGCGGTCTTTTGAGTTCGACGATCTGCTGGCATCGATCAAAGCGGTGGATTTCAAAACCGACCGGTCCAATGAAACAGTGCAGGCGGCGGCCTATGATGCCCAAAACGACCTGCATCCAGTCGATCTGGCCCAGCAGCGGTCGGTGCGATTGCTTTCCACGGACTTCGAGGCGGGGGATGTCGTTATCTTCCCCGGCTTTACACTGCATGGTTCGCTAGACAACAACTCACCGGCGCGGAGTATCCGCCTGTCATGCGATGTCCGCTATCAACCGGCC
>JAJDEH010000178.1 GCA_029259935.1 Planctomycetota bacterium | reverse complement strand
ACGCCCGACGGCCGGCCCGTGCTGATCGTCGGCAACGGCGAGCCGATTTCAAAACTGTGGGGATAGGCACCATGCGTCATCCATTGCAAAGCATTTTATTCGCGGTCCTGCTGCTTGCTGCGTTCGTCTCGGCGGCGAGGGCGGACCAGATTCCCGAACTGATCGAAGCTCTGAGCGATGCCAACGTTCGCTTTGGTGCTTCCCTGGCTTTAGTCAAGCACGGCGACAAGGCGGTCCCCGCGCTGCGCGCCGCCCTTACATCAGATAGATCTGATGTTCCCGTGTGGTCGGCTTTTACGCTGGGGGAAATGGGAACCACGGCGGAGCCGGCGGTCGACGACTTGGCCAAAGCCTTGACCAGTTCGAAACCGACCCTGCGGGCGGCCGCGGCGCAAGCGCTCGGCAAGATCGGCCCCCAAGCCGCCAGCGCGACCGATGCCTTGACGGCGGCCTTAGCTGATAAAGACCTACAAGTTCAACAGCACAGCGCCGCGGCATTGGGACAAATTGGTCCGGCGGCCAAGGACGCGTCGCCAAAGCTGATTTCCGCGATGCTGCACAGTCCGCTGCGATCCCCAGCACGCCAAGCGTTGCTTCAGATCGGCGCGGCAGCGACGGAACCGTTGCTCAAGTCGCTGGACGACGACCGCTTGCGATTTGACGCCGCATTCGTCTTGCGGAAAGTTGATCCCGCCCGGGCCAAGAAGGCGGGACTCGATCAGCCCGCGCCCGCGGATGTTCCCGCGCTTCGATTGGTATTGTTTGATCCGCATCGTGATGCCAACGATCATGTGTCCGCCGCGACCGAGCTTGCCGCATTGAAAGGCGCAGGCGTTCCCGTTTTGATCGAAGCCTTGCAAAACGAGCGAACTTCCCGGATCGCCGCGACCGCGTTCGGAACAGCCGGAGCAGTCGCCGTTCCGGCGCTTGTCGAAATCTTGGGGCATCAAGATCCCCAGGTTCGGGCGTCGGCTGCCGACGCGCTGGCCGCCATGGGCCCGACGGCCGGCACAGCCGCGCCCCGGCTGGTTGAATTGCTAAAGGACGAGGATCGCAACGTCCGCTACCACGTGGTTCGAGTACTGCATACGTTCGGGAAAAAAGCCGCGCCCGCCGTCAACGCCCTCACTGAAATCATCCTCAACGAGAGAGAGTCTGAAGCAACGCGGCAATGGGCGATCAAGACGCTGGTCGTGACTCTTCCGGATACGAAGGACGCGGTCGTGCAGGCGCTGATTGAGGCCTCGGGCGACAAGACGAATTACGGTGTGAAACAACTGGCCCGCCAATTCGTTCTGAAAATCGACGGCGAGGCCGCCAAAGCCGCCGGAATCAAGTGATCTCCGTTTAGCAGGTCGCCAAGCGGGGCTATTTGCGACCGGAACGGCACTCCCATGTTGCATCCATGTCAGGTGCCCTTCCATTCCACACGACGTAGACTTTCTTCATTTGTAGTGCCAGCGTACGATTCCCCGATTGCTTTGCACGGCCATTCCGCGATAAATTATGGAATTGATCCGCGACCTTTGGAGAAGAATGATGACGGTAGACGCCCCTCAGGCAGATGGTGACACGGCTTCCGAGACCACGGGCTCAGTTTGGCAGGATGAATTTGACGAAGCCACCCGCAAGGAACTTTCCGAAGACGACTCGGCCGCCTGGCGATCGGTCACCGGGCTGCTCTTGGCAATCGTCGTGATGGGAGTCTCGATCGCCGTTTTTGCCGTGGTGATTTGCAGTTTTACGTCGTTCTAATTCGGCGACGATCAAATGCCCATTTGTCCCAGGGCATTGGTTAACCGCTCCAGTGCGCCCGCCAAGGTTGGATATTCCGCTTCGAACTCTCGCGCCGATTGCTGCAGGCGTTCGATCAAGGAATCAGGTTCCAGCGCGGACGCGTCTTCTTGGCCCAAGGCCGCGTTGATTTCCCCAGAGACCTCGGACAACATGTTGCGAGTTTCTTCGTCTAGGGAATCCAATCCCGCCAATTCCGCTTCAAGATCGGCGATGGTCTGCCGCAGTTTGCTGATCCGCTCGGGCATGGTTATCTCTCTCGTCGTCGGAGTTGCGATCCGGCTGCTGACCACGATTCAACTATTCACCCGGGGTCGCCACGGCCATGGGAGCCAGCTTTCCGGACTTCAGTTCCGCAATGATCGGCTTAATGACCGCGATGGGCAATGCTAAACTTGAGACCCGCGTATCCCGGGCAATGTTGATGCCGATTGCCTTTCCGTCCAAACCGACCAGCGGCCCGCCACAATCCTCCGGCTTTAAGACGGTATCATGCTGCAGCGCGGAGGTGAATCCAGCCCGCCGAACACTCAGCGCGCCGCTCAATTGGTTTTGGAACCGTGCATTCGGCGCGAGTGACTGCATGTCCGAGAAACTGCCAAGCGTCGCCGAGATGTTTTTTTGTTCCTCGCCCCGGGCAATGACCAAGTTGATCCGGTCGCCCGACCGAAGTTTTCGAATCATGCCGATCAGGCCCTCAACCGATTCAGCTTGGCGGCCGTTAACGCTGAGTACGACATCATTGACCAGCACGCCCGCCTTTTCGGCGGCGCTGTCCGGCAGCACGCGATTGACGCGGGGGCCTTTGGTGTCTTCGTCCAGTTGAATGCCCAGCATCGGCGGCGGCGCGTTGATGCGGCGGGGCACCGCGCTGACCACGCCGATCGCTCGCGGCACATCGTCCAGTCCGGTGGTCGCCAAGAAGCTGCCCACCACGGGCGAATCGCTATCGCTCCAACCAATAACCGGCAAATCCTCGTGTTGGACCTTGAGCATCGCCAGATCGGAATCTCGATGGATCCCCACGAGCTTGGCGTCCACGCGACGGCCATCGGCGAGGCGGCATTCCAAGGGCGTCTTCAACTGGCTGGCCTTGGTGAGTACGAAGCCGTCCTCCGAGACGATGGTTCCCATGGCCACGCGATCGCCATCGGCGATCACCGCGACCGTGCTTTTTCGCGCCTGGCTGACGGCATCCTTGAACGCAGCCAGAACCGAGGGATGGTCCCGCAAGTGGCTATCCGCGTCGCGCCGTCCGGCGACCCGGCGAAAGAGATTTCGAAGCTGCGAACCGTTGTTTCTCGGCGGGCGAGTTTCCTTTTTGCCGTCCTCTTTTTCTTTAGCCGGCTCCGCTACTGGCTGCGTCTGGCTTTGCGCTGGCGCGAGGGAAACCCAGGCCAGTTGGGCAGCGGAAAAACTGGCGATGATTAACGAGAAGGCAAGGAAATGATTCGTTCGCTTATTCATAAAATAGTTCTCCATGACGAAATATTCACCGGACATCAGCCAACGCGAGAGTGGTCATCCGCCTCGCCGTCCGATAACAATTTCCTTGGTCAATGTTTCCTCGCCGCGACGAACCTGAATCGCCACCTTATCACCTGGATTACGTGCCTGGACGAGCATGGCAAGCGATGGGAAATCCGACACGTCCTTTTTGCCAAACTTGATGATCACGTCGCCCGCCTCGAGACCGGCTTTCGCCGCGGGCGTGTTATCGTGGACCTCGACGATGCGGGCATCCTCGGCCTCGGGGTCGCCCTGGACGCCGATGAACGGGCCTTGGCCCGGCAGATGTCCCCATAGTTCTCCGGCCGCCAATCGATCCCAAGTTTCGGTATAGGTGCTAACGGGAACATGCATGTTTCCCTTGAGCGACAATTCGATCCGGCTGTGAATGCCGACCACTTCGCCTTGCATGTTAAACAACGGTCCGCCCGAATCGCCGCTTACCAACAGACAATCCGAAACGATCACCGATGCTCGATTACGGAGCACGCGCCCCATGCGTAGTGACGGCTTGCGGCCGCGAATATATCCATTGGGATGTCCCGTGCCGACCACCCACTGGCCTTCCTTCAAATCGCGCGAGTTGCCCAGTGCGACGTGTGGCCAATCGCCTTCATCGGTAATCTTCATCAACCCGGAATCGATACCGCGATTCAGCCCCAAGGTTTTGCCGCGCACCATTTTTCCCTCGGACGTGATAAACCGAACGTTGCGATCGGGTTTGCCCGATACATGAGCCGCGGTTAACACGTAGTATTCATCGCCCCGCTTGATAATCACGCCGCTGCCTTGGGCCGGGCCAACTTGGACTCCGACGGTGCATGGAATGATCCGCTCGGCAAGTTGCTTGACATGTTGCTCCATCGCCTTCAGGTCATCCAGGCTGGTGGGGACCGCGCCATCGAAGACCTCCTGGACCGGCGAAGCAGGCTTCGAATCCGCCTCGGCGGCATTCACGACGAGCGGAGAAAAACACAACAAGCAAATCAGCATGATTCGCATGCGTGGGAAACAGTCCGTTGAAGATGAAACTAGCTGCATGATCGCCCTCAGTTGAATAAAAGGTGATTCACCAGGAAAATGAAGATCGTGATACGATAATAGAAAGAAAAGAAATCGTGAAAAGTTGCCACCGCTAAAAAGTCACCGTTAGATAAATGGTACGCAACTGCGGCTTACGTTACTCCCTAGCTTAAACAATTCCCAGTCGGGTTTCGGTTCCTAAACCCTTAGCATAACCAATTTTGCGGTTATTTGCCTCTTATTTGACCGATCCTGATAAGATTTGGCAAGCGCGACAGTTTGCCGGTTGGAATGCCGACTAGGACTGGCGAAAATTTAGGGGCCGCCATCTGATGAAACCCCGAGGCGGCAATTGGGTGCTGGCCACGCGCAAGATTCCTACGTTTACGTTCTCGCCCCGCTCGTTCAGTCATGGGCGGCATCCAGGATGGTGAATTGAAAATCCATGTCGAAATTGATCTTTGGTAACGGATATCTAGGCGCGCGAGTCGCCAACCGCTGGCTGGCGTCTGGTGAACAGGTCCACGGCGTGACTCGATCCGAGCAGCGCGGCGCGCAGTTTGCCAGCCAGGGAATGTTGCCCCTCGTCGCGGACATCACCCAACCTGGCTCACTGCAGGCCTTGCCGGTCGCCGACACGGTGCTGTTCGCAGTCGGCTTGGATCGCCGCGCGAACATGCCGATTCGTAAGGTATATGTCGACGGACTGCGCAATGTACTCGACAATCTGAGCTCTTCCGTGGGGCATTTCATCTACATTAGTTCGACGGGCGTTTATTCGCAGTCGGACGGCGGTTGGGTCGACGAAGAATCGCCTTGCGAGCCAACTCGTGAAGGCGGCCAGGCTTGTCTTGAAGCCGAGCGACTGCTTGCCGGCCACCCCATAGGCGCGCGGACCAGCATCTTGCGGCTCGCCGGTATCTACGGTCCCGGCCGAATTCCGCGGCGCGAGCAAATCACGTCCGGCCAACCGCTAAGCTTGCCAACCGCCGGCTACCTCAATCTAATCCACGTCGATGATGCGGCCAAAGTCGTTTGTCTGGTTGACGAACACGCCAACACGCCGAGGACTTATCTGGTCGCCGACGGTCATCCCGTCATTCGCGGCGACTACTATTTGGAACTTGCCAAACTGCTGGCAGCGCCGCCGCCGCGGTTCCAAAGCGCCACGGAACTGGAAACCTCACCCAAGTCGTCCCGCGCGGAAAGCAGCAAGCGAATTTCCAATGAACGGCTTGTGGCGAACTTTGGAAATATGTTCGATTATCCCAGCTATCGTGAGGGATTACGGGCCATCGTTCAAGGAGAACAAGATGCTTAGCACGGCAACACCAGATGATTCGCAATCCCGCCGAAGCGACGTCCGGTCATGGCTCCGCTTGCCCCGTTCCGAGTCAATTTCTCAGGCGATACATCACGCGCGGTTTTCGGAAGGCGTTTCCAGTCGGCGGGGCGCGTAAGTCAGGCGGCGCGCGTAAGTCAGGCGGCGCGCGTAAATCAGGCGGCGAAGGCAATCTCTCCAAGGCGTCGTCTATTTTCTCCGCATTCTCATCGTTCGCCTCTTCCTCCTCGTCGTCAGTGCCGCGAGAGTAGGGCGTCTCCAAGTCGAAGATCGACTCCGCCGGTTCGTCGGATCTCGGATACCGCTGCACGTTGTTACCCGGACGCATTCCCGCGGGATAATCTCGTGGAGGACGAAGCCGGCCTAGCGGTCCCAGCGATGTGAATCGTTCTTCGTAGAAGCGCACCCCGTGCGTTTCCAAGATCGTTCCCGTCTGTTGCTCGACATTTGCCAGTTCGCTGTTGTAATTAGTGAGCGATTGCGCTTCGGACGCGACGGCGTTGCCCCATTCGGTAAGCGCCTGCAAAAATACTAGAAATGACACCGTGCCTTGTCCGGCGAGGCCGCCCGCTCGATTTCTTCCGCTGCGAAATTCTTCCCACTGCTGGCCGACGTTTTCCCGCGACGCCTGGCGTGCTTCCTTGAAAGCTCCGTACTGCTGGTAGAACTGTTCGAGATTACGCAGGTTGAGCGCCAATTGGTGAGCGGCACTGTGTATTCCCTGTTGCAGGTTAACTTGGTCGCGGGCGATCACCAGTTCTTGACGGCGTAGTTGCGCCCGCTCGCTTCGCAGGCCCAGCGGCACGGAGAAGTTGACGCCCAAGGTCCAATCGGTGAACTCGCCGGGCCGGCTTGAGATGGAGGTGCCGATCGGCATTTCACCCTCCAAACCGTTCCAGCGATAAAGCCCTACCGCGTCGACGCGCGGCTTCGCCTGATTTCGGTTCTGCAGCAGCCGTTGCTCGTCGGCCTCGATGATCAGCTTCAGTTCGACGATGTCTGGACGGCGTTCGGATAACAGCGAGAGAATCTCATGCCAGTCGAAGGCGATTCGTTCCAAGGTGGGCGGCGTGACGGGTACGATTTTACAGAACTGCGAAGGAGGCAGTCCCAGCACATTGCGCAAGGCCGCTTCGCGGTTGAGTACGTCGGCCTGCGCGGCAAACAGGTTCGCCCGAAAGTTCGCATACGAGGCACGCGCTTGGGCCACGTCGGACAGCGTCGCCAGGTCGACCTCTTTGCGAGCTTCAGCCAACTCGCTGGCAAACTTCAATTGTTCCACCTGTTGCTCGCGAGCCCACAGATTGACGCGCGCGAACACAAGCCCCCAATAGCCTTGCACAACACTACGCACGGACTGCTGGACACTGTCCTTGAGGCGAAAGAAGGAACGCTCGGTTTCGATACGCGCCAGTACGATCGGCACGCGATTGGGACCAATGCCGCCACCCTGCAGCAGCGGTTGAGTATACGACAGGTTGACTCTCGACCGATTCCGCGGGTTCAACGGAAACAGGCCGGGGCGAAAGCGGTCATAGTCATTGGTGACGCCAAACTCCAGCGTGCCGCCGGTAATCGTCTGGTTCGTCAATCCAAAATCAAAGTTGTGATTGTCGGTGCGAGTTCCCGTGATCAGGGTTTGTCCTGGGTTGGCCGGATCAAACTGGGCGGTCGGCGGTTCGGTTCGGTTGAACGAATTGTTGGCGCGGACCGACGGATTGAAACGCGCCTTTTCCCGGTCGATGTCGGTGTGCGTGATCGCGGGATCGTAGATGGTCGAACCGCTGGAAGTGGCGGTCACGCCGGTCAGCACGCGAACGACTCCCGAATTCCGCAGGGTAATTTGGATGGCCTCATCCAGTGACAATTGCCAAGTCGGCGCCGACTCCTGTCGATCACGTATCGTGGGGGGAACGGGAAGATTGGGAACTCGCGCGCGGTGCAATTGCGACGGATCTCGAACTTCGATCGCCCGCTCTTCGCCAATGCGAAACGATAACGGTTGTTGCGCGCGTGCCGGTTGCGGCTGGGTCGTGAAGACCAGCAAGAAATACAGAATCGTCGCGAGTACATCCGTGTTGCTGCGCATACATTACGAATGTCGGTAGGCGGCCCGCGTTCGTTGGAATGATTCACCGCAAGTCAGGTCGATTCGACCGGCTCGTCGTCATCTTCGTGCGTATGTAGCGCCTTTAGGGCCTCGTCGAAGTCCGTCGTGTCGGAAACAATTTCGCCGTCGCGTAGCACGATCGTGCGTTTGGCACAAGCGGCGACTGCCTGGTCGTGCGTGACAAGGATAACGGTTATGCCATTCTCGACGTTCAAGCGGCCAAAAAGGGCCATCACGTCGCGACTGGTCCGAGAATCCAGATTGCCCGTCGGTTCGTCGCATAAAAGAATGTCCGGATCGTTGACCAGCGAACGGGCGATCGCCACGCGCTGCTGCTGGCCGCCCGATAACTGATTGGGATGGTGGTGCAACCGGTCGCCCAAACCGACCATCTCAAGCAACTCGATCGCCCGTTCGCGACGCCGCCGGGC
>JAJDEH010000177.1 GCA_029259935.1 Planctomycetota bacterium | reverse complement strand
TCCGGTGCGTTTTGCTCCGGTCATTTGGAAGGATCGCCTGTTTGTCGTGAGCGATGACGGCTATTTGTATTGCCTAGGCGCGCGGAAAGGAACTCTGGTTCGGCGGTGGCGAGGCGGACCGAGCGACGATCGGGTACTCGGCAACAGTCGCATCGTCTCGCGGTGGCCGGCGCGCGGCGGGCCCGTCATCCATGACGGAATCTTGTATTGGGGCGCGGGGATCTGGCAGTCGGAACAAATTTTTCTTTATGCGATGAATCCGAACTCCGGTGAGATCGTCTGGACGAATGACAGTTCCGGCGGCATCGATATGCCACAGCCGCACGGCGGAGCTCGAGCCAAGAGCGGCGTGTCGGCTCAGGGTTATCTATTGGCCAACGACAAGCGTTTGTTCGTGCCGACCGGACGAGCCGTTCCGGCCGCTTTCAATCGTGCCAGCGGCAAGTTCGAGTATTACCGCCTGCAGGAGAACACGCGCCGCGGCGGGACGATCGCCGTACTTTCAGGCTCGCTGCTGTACAACGGCGGATACGCCTATGACACGGAGAACGGCGCGCTGCTGTCCGATCCGATTGCCGGCAGAGTCGCCGTTTTCCAAGGTGGCATTGTGCATGGCGCGGGAAATCAGTTGCGGGCGCTGAAGCCGATCGTCAAGCAAGTCGTCGATCGCAAGGGCAAGCCCCAGCAGGTGCAAACCCACGAAGTGCTCTGGCAAATGAAAGATGTCCCCGCCGGAACTTCGCTGATCGTGGCCGGAAACACGATCGTTTCTAGCAATGAAGACCAGATCGCCGCCGTCGACATGCAGTCCAAGCGTATTCTCTGGTCCGATAAGATAGACGACGCCGCGCATGGTCTGGCCGCATCGAATGGATGCCTGTACGTCAGTAGCGCCAGCGGTGCGATTCACTGCTATGCGGGCGCGAGCGGCGCGAAGTCGGTGGTTCATCGCGCGACACCAAAAGAAAATCCATTTGGCGATAATGACACTTTCGCCAAGGCGGCCGCCGAGATCATCAAACGGACCGGCATCACCGAAGGCTACTGCGTCGATCTCGGTTGCGGTGATGGAGCACTGGCCTACGAACTCGCCAAGCAGACGCAGTTGCATATCGTCGCCATCGATCTAGATGCAGACAACGTCAGGACCGCTCGGAAAAAGCTTGATGATTGCGGCCTTTACGGCAGCCGCGTCACGGTCCATCAGGGCGATCCGTCCAAGACCAACTATCCAAAGTATTTTGCGAATCTCGTCGTGTCCGCTCGTTCTTTGAGCGAAGGATCGGAGGTCGTGGACGCAGCCGAAGGATTTCGTCTACAGCGGCCGTATGGAGGCGTGGCCTGCATTGGCCGCGCGGGTTCGATGAAGGTCGCGACGCGCGGAGCCCTCCAAGGCGCGGGGCAGTGGACGCACCTTTATTCCAATGCGGCCAACACCTTGTGCTCGACCGATACGATCAAAGGACCGCTCACGGCCTTGTGGTACCGGGACGTCGACCTTGAACTTCCGCAGCGACATGGACGAGGTCCGTCGCCCTTGTTTCACGATGGACGGCTGTTCGCGCAGGGGCTGGACGGCTTGCGCGCCGTGGATGCTTACAACGGCCGCACACTGTGGCACTTTGAGCAGAAAGGCATTCTCGACGCTTACAACGCCGACCATCTGGCCGGGACGGCAATCACCGGCAGCAACATGTGCGTGGCCGGCGACAGCGTCTTTCTGCGCAACAACGATCGCTGCTATCGAATCGACGCCGCGACAGGAGAAGTGAAACACACTTATGTCGCACCTAAACAGCAAGACGGCAAACCGGGCACATGGGGCTACATCGCCTGTGTCGACGGTATTTTGTTCGGGTCGCTTTCCAACAACGAGCACATCTCGCGTCACGCCTATATCCGCGCGGATGCGCACATGAAGCAGCAGTACTCGGAATCGAAGTCCGTGTTTGCCATGGATGTCGAATCGGGCAAGCTGCTGTGGCGTTATGATGCCCAAGATTCGCTGCGCAACAACACCATCGCGATCGGCGGCGGCAAGCTGTTTCTGATCGATCGGGAACTGGCGCTCGACGATTTGCTGTCGCGGGCTCCGGCACGCCGCGGCGAAAAGCCCAAGCAGCCGCCGGCCGGCCATCGCACCGGCGAACTGATCGCCCTGGAAGCCAAAACGGGAAAGCAATCATGGTACAACGTTGACGACATCTTCGGCACGACGGCGATCTATAGCGCCGAGCATGACGTGCTGCTGATGACCTATCAACCGACCAGATTCCGTCTGCCTTCGGAAGTCGGCGGAAAAATGACGGCTTTCCGCGCCAGCACGGGCGAGCGATTGTGGGACGGCAAAGCGAAATACAGCACGCGACCGCTGATCAACGACCGCACGATTATCGCCTTTCCTTCGTCGATCGATCTGTTGACAGGTGAATCGAAGTCGCTGGGGATGGTCAAGTCGTACGGCTGTGGCCAATTGTCGGGTTCCAAAAACCTGCTTATGTTCCGCTCGGGGACGCTGGGCTATCTCGACACAACGCGTGAAGCGGGAACGGAGAACTTCGGCGGCATCCGCCCCGGCTGCTGGATTAACGCGCTGCCGGTGGGCGGCTTGGTACTCGTCCCGGATGCCTCCGCCGGTTGCAAATGCAGTTACCAAAACCGGGCGTGGATCGCACTGCAGGGCTCCGATTGATGGTGAATAGAGGATTCGCTGGAAAGGATGGCGCTTGAGCCAATTGCACGCTTTGAGCAAATCACAGATTTGACCTTGGCAGAACACGAACACGAACGCTCCGCTCCATGGGCTATGCGATCGTGGTGGAACCGCCGAATCCAGTCGGCTAAAATGAGAGATGAAGTGGGCAAGCTTACAAGTATCTGCGCACAAATCGTGCCATAACCAATCTCGAAGTCAATATTCCCACCGATGATGCGATTGCCGATGAGAAACATATTGCTTGCAGTTTTGTTAACTACCCTGGCCGCGCCCGCGGTTGGCGAACAGGCGCGCGGCTCGGACAACCTTTCAGGACTGGTTCAGCTATTGGGCCAGGTCGACGATGCCCAGTTTCAACTCGACTTGCTGCGTGGAATGTCGCAGGCGTTGGAAGGCCGGCGCGATGTCGCCATGCCTCAAGGGTGGACCGCGGCCTACGGCAAACTGAAGGAGAGCAAGAACGCGGACGTGCGCAAGCAGTCTCGGTCGCTCGCCTTAGTGTTCGGCGACAAGAAGGCCGAGCAACAACTGCGGGAACTAAGCCGCGACCGCCGCAAAGCCTCCGCCGAACGACGGGAAGCCATCGAATTGCTCGTTCAGAATCAGGCAAAGGGTTTTGCGGGCGAACTGCAAAAGATGTTGGCCGACGATCAGGTTCGCGGTGCCGCATTGCGAGGGTTGGCGGCCTACGACGATCCAGATACACCGCGAGTCATCTTCTCGCATTTCAAATCGCTTTCACCGATCGAACGGCAAGACGCTACGCAAACATTGGCGGGCCGCGAGAGTTACGCGCGGGCCTTGCTCGATAAGGTTGAAAGCAAGCAGGTTTCGCCAAGCGACATCTCGGCCTTTACAGCGCGACAGATTGCCGCGCTTGGCAACCGGGAAATTGCCGATCGGTTGGCCAAGTTGTGGGGCAGCGTGCAAAAGACGCCGGCGCAGAAAAAGGCCATGATCGCCAAGCAGAAGAAAAAGTTGAGCAAGGAGTGGCTGGCCAAGGCGGACTTACCGGCCGGGCGACTCGCTTTTAAGAAGCACTGCATGTCGTGTCATACGCTGTACGGCGAAGGCGGCAAGATTGGCCCCGACATCACGGGCGGAAACCGCGACAACCTGGATTACATTCTGGAAAACGTGATCGCGCCCAGTGCCGTGGTGGCGCGAGCTTACCGTGTGACATTGATTCAGACAATTGAAGGGCGATTGATTTCCGGGATCATTGTCCAAGAGACCAAGCGAACGCTCGCCGTGCAGACGGTGAATGAACGCATCGTGATCGACAGGGATGCGATCGACGACATGCAGGCTTCCACGTCGTCCATGATGCCCGACGGCTTATTCGAAAAGATTGTCGAAGAAGAATTCCGCGACCTGATTGCCTATCTGGCTCTCAAAAAGCAGGTGCCGCTACCGGAAGATGCGGCGGGTCGACAAGCAGCCGGAACCGAAGACTAGCGGTGCAGCGAGCAGACTTCCTCTTAGCTCTCCAGCTTCCAGTTATCGGGAAGTGTCCCTCCTTTCACGACAATCGGGATTCCGTCGCGGATCACGCATTGGTTGGAGATATCGGCGGTTTCCAGGTTCTTCTCATTCACAACTTTTACATTGCGGCCGATGCGGCAGTTCTTGTCCACGATGGTGCGTTCGATGAGGGTGCCCGGGCCGATTCCGATCGTCGGCGTACCGGATTGTTCATCCTGCTGAAGTTCCGCGTTCGTTTCATATTCGTCGGCCCCCATGATCACCGAATCGCGAATGGTCACGCCTTCGCCAATGATGCAGCGAAGGCCCACAATGCTGTTTTCGATAACCGCCCCCGCGCCGATCCGGCAGCCGTCGGCAATCAGGCTGTTCGTTACCGTCGCGCCGCTTAGCAGCGTGGGCGGCAGGTAGCGAGCGCGCGAATAGATGGGCGCTTCGGGCCTCAGCAATTCGAAGGCGGGGTTGGCCTGGCAAAGGCTGAGGTTGGCGTCGTAAAAAGCGCGGATCGTTCCGATGTCTTCCCAGTAGCCGTCGAACAGGTGCATTTGCACGCGTTTGGCTCGGATCGCGGCGGGAAAGACTTCACGGCCGAAGTCTTCGTAGGTGGTTTTGGTGAGGACTTCTTCCAGCGTGTCGCGGTTGAACAAATAAATTCCCATGCTGGCCACGCAGTCGCGGCCGCCGCTGTCGATGCCACGGCGGTCGATCCAAGCGGGATCCATCCGCACCATGTCGATTTCTTCGTCGGTTTGCGGCTTTTCCAGAAAGCCGACGACGCGGCCATTGTCGTCCAGCCGCATGATTCCCAGCGCGCCCGCGTCTTCTCGACCGACCGGAATGCCGGCAATGGAAACGTCGGCTTCGTTTTCCATGTGAGTCCGCAGCATCTGCTCGAAGTCCATCCGGTAGAGCTGGTCGCCCGACAGGATCAACACATAGTCGACATTCGATTGCTCGGTGTAACGCAGCGTTTTGCGAACCGCGTCGGCCGTGCCTTCATACCAATCGGTGCCGGCGTCGATGGTCTGCTGCGCGGCGAGGATTTCCACGAATCCCCCGCTAAACGTGTCGAATCGATAGGTCTGCCGGATGTGACGATGGAGACTGACCGACATGAACTGGGTCAGCACGTAGATGCGATTGATGCCGCTGTTGATACAGTTGGACAGCGGAATGTCGATCAGCCGATACTTGCCCGCCAAGGGGACGGCCGGCTTGGAGCGAACTTTGGTCAATGGGAACAGGCGAGTCCCACGACCGCCGCCGAGTACGATTGCAATGACGTTGCGCATGAAGATTGGTTCTTGAAAGGGAACAGCGAATTCCGTGACAGAGATGCGAGAATACCATGATTGCCGAAATCACGACAGTAATCGTCCGCGGAGAAATCGCTATTTTCTGGCCGACATGCCGTTTAGCTTTTTTGTGCCACTGACAAAGGAATTGTCGCGCAGGAAAAACCGCAGCCGCAGGTCTTGGGCCGATGAGACGCCGATGCGAGCGGATTTTCCGATGTGCGCGGGCTTGACGTCGAATTTTCCGTCCTCTTCAACCCACAATTCGTCACCCCTGGTGAGGTCCCACGTGTCATCGTCGGTCGACAGGGAAAACGCTTGGCACAGCCGGGCCGGGCCGCGCGTCAGATCGGTCAGTTTTTCGAGGCCCCGCCGCGCCCGCATCAGTTCGACGCCGTCGATCGGTTCGACAGCACGAATCAGCACGGCGTTCGGCTTGCCTTCAGGTTGAGTCACGATGTTGAAACAGTACTTGGCGTGAATCGAATAGACGTAGGCGTGCCCCGGCGGACCGAACATCGTGGAGTTGCGGCGAGTCATCCCTCGGGCGGCGTGGCAGGCCGGGTCGCCGTGTGATTTGTAGGCTTCGGTTTCGACAATGGAACCGCTCACGATTCCCGCCGGCGTAACCCGCACAAGCCGCTTTCCCAGCAATTCTCGCGCGACTTGCGTAACGTGCCGGTCATAAAATTCACGATGAAGCACGGACATGGTGAAGCACGGACATATTGAGATTGAAAACGCTAGATACCAGTTTCGCAAGCGTGTCGGCGGAGACGAAGGCTGTCTAGGAAGGTGGTGCCGAAAGCAAGGATTCTTGCGCCCAAGACCCTCATTCCCGGGTTGCGTGCGATTCTTGACCTACATTACTAAAGGAGTGGAAGTCCATGTCAAGTGAACGACGAGAATCATTTCGATGCTTGGTGCCCTTCGAAGAGGCACCCGGCGTCATGCGCGTGGGGACCAAAGATATGGTGGTCCATGTGTTGGAAGAATCGGCGGGCGGGTTCGCCGTTCGCGCTCCCGCTCTGCCCGAACAACCCCAGGATGGAGACCGGGTTGTCGTGGCGACCGGCGGCGGCTGCTGCGAGGTTCGCATTATCCATCAGACGGAGGTTGACGGAGGATTTCGAATCGGTTTGCAGCGACTGCGAGATGTCAAGACAGTCGGCGGTAAGGCACCCTCAACCGCTCACGGGATCTTGCTGTCGGTACCCAATGTGCTGGGCGCGGCGGTTGTTTTCAGCTCGTTCGTATTGATCTTTTTGTGGAGTTTTTTCGCCTTCGATGCCAAATCGTTGACGGCGTGGGTCGCGGTAGGCCACGGGGACCCCCGCCAGTCCGAACCGTTTGTTCGTGTCAAGTCGGCCGCGGATGTTAGCGAGGCCAAACTAGCGGCCAACTATTTTCAGCTTGGTGACTTCAAGACTCCAGAGATCGTCCGCGAACTCGCTCTCGATAAGAAGCAGCAGCAGGAAATTTGTGGCATCATGAAAGAAACGACCGCCGCCTTGTCGGCGATCTATGAACGTCGCGAAGATGTCGATGACGAACATTGGGCGGAAATCGGCTTGCAAGTCATGCAACGTTCGAAAGAAGAAGTTCTCAGCGTGATGACTGAAGATCAGCAACGAGACTGGTTGCATCTGCACAACGCGGTGGACGAGCAGGAAGCATCTTCGAAATAGAAGAACCCCCTGTGGTCCCCCTTGGTAAATGGGACAACGATGGCGCGGTCTACTTCAAGGCTGCTAGACCTTGTTCAAGCGACTGGCGAACAAAGTCCGGGGATTCGATGCCCACCGAGAGACGGATCGTGCCGCCCTGGATTCCTAATGCTTGTCGTTCCTTCTCTGTCAGGCTGCGGTGACTTGTCGATTGAGGGTGGCTGAGCGTGGTGTAGGTCTCGCCCAGTGACGGACAAAACGGGATTTGCCGTGCCGCTTGAATGAACTTATCCGCGGCCGCCCGGTCGCCAGCCAAATGAAAGGCGACCATGTTTCCGAATCCGCCTCGCAGTTGCCGGCCCGCTAGATCGTGTTCGCGATGGCTGGCAAGGCCCGGGTATTCGACGCCGGTTACTTGCGGTTGCTGTTGCAAAAACTGAGCCGCGGCGAGCGCGTTCTCGCTTGCTCGGCCGGCACGTAGATGCATGGTCGCCAGTCCACGCGCGGCAAGCCAACAATCCCACGGGCTGCTGGCCAGTCCCCACATGGCAACCACGCGCGGCACTCGTTCCCAATCGGCCGCGTGACCGCACAGCACGCCAAGCATCACGTCCGAGTGCCCGTTCATTAGCTTGCTGACGCTTTCCATCACGAAATCCGCGCCGAGCGACAGTGGCCGGCACAAGGCGGGTGTGGCAAAAGTGTTATCGATCAAAAGTTTCGCGCCGCGGGTGTGACAAAGTTCGGCCAGGGCGGAAATGTCGGTCACTCGCAACAGTGGATTGGCGATCGTCTCGGCGACGACCAGTTTTGTATCGTTGGTGAACGCATCCGACGTTGCTTGAGGGTCGCAGGTATCGACCGAGGTGGATTGTATTCCAAAGCGCGTGACCTCTTGCCGCAACAGCAGGGCACTTTCGCCATAGAGATGATTGCTGAACAGGATGTGATCGCCGGCTTGCAATTGCGATGTCACAACCGCGACTAGCGCCGCCATGCCTGCCGATGTAACCACGCATTGTTCGGCACCGTGAAGCTGCCGGACTTTTTCCGAGAAGACGTCTGCGTTGGGGTGGCGGCTACGCTGATAGACGTAGCCCGGCTGGTGGCCTTCGAGAATGTCGTAGGCCTGTTGCGGCGAGTCGCACGCATACACGGAAGCCGGATAAATCGGCACGGCGGCAGGCCGAGTGGGAGATTCGAGGATGGAGTCGATCCGCGGGCATATATCGTCGGGGCAATCTTCGCCGGTCCGAACATCATCTTGCCGATTTGTCATCAATGTTTCCTTATGAGCGGGCAAGCGGGAGCGTCTCGCGTAACGAATCCGTCAGGCTCCCTCTGTTGCCGCTTGTTGCCATACGATTATAGTGGCACCATGTCGTCCCAAAAGGTTACTGCCGAAGTTCCTCAGCAACAGCTCTCTCTGTTCGATTCCGTCAGCATTATCGTCGGCATTATTATTGGCGTGGGAATTTTTGAGGCGACACCGCTGGTGGCCAGTAGCGTGAGTGGCCCTTGGATGTTGATGGCCGTGTGGGCCGTGGGTGGCGTTCTGGCCATGGTGGGAGCGCTTTGCTTTGCTGAATTGGCGACGACGTATCCCAAGCAGGGCGGCGACTATGTCTATCTGACAAAAGCGTTTGGCTCGCCGGTCGGTTTTCTATTCGTTTGGGCCCAGTTTTGGATCATCCGGCCAGGGAACATCGGGGCGATGTCGTATGTTTTTGCCAAATACGCCGGTGAATTGATCCCGTTAAAGTTGGGCGGTTTTGGGTTCATGGCCTACGCTTGTTCGGCCGTTGTGCTGTTGACCGCGATCAATGTCCTTGGGGTACGTAGCGGCAAGTGGACGCAGAATCTGTTGAGCTCCGCGAAGGTAGGCGGCTTGTTGCTCGTGTTTGCCGCGGCATTTCTTTGGTTCATTCCGCCGCCAACGCCTGAAACGACAAAAGAATCAACAACAAATCTGCCTTTTGCCCTGATCATGGTGATGTTTGCTTATGGCGGCTGGAACGACATTTCCTTTGTAGCCGCCGAGGTGCGTAATCCACAGCGAAATATGCTGCGAGCATTGCTTGTCGGAACCATCATGGTCATCGGCATTTACTTGATGCTCAATCTGGCATTCTTGTACGGGTTGGGACTTGAAGGAATTGCCAGTTCGAAGGCGGTCGCGACGGATCTGATTGGCCCTCGGTTTGGCGACTGGGGTTCGCGCGGAATCAGTTTGCTAATTTGCATTTCGTCGTTAGGGGCAATCAACGGCATGACTCTGACCGGAGCACGAATCTTCTATGCTCTTGGAACGGAAAACAGCGTCTTCAGGTGGCTTGGAAAGTGGGACGGAAGCATGGGTGCGCCGCTTCGCGCGCTCGTTGGACAAGGGGCGGTCACCCTGGCATTGGTAGTTGGATTCGGAAGCTACGAGAACGGCTTCGAACGGATGGTAATTTTTGCCACGCCCTTGTTTTGGTCATTCTTGGCTCTGGTCGCCGTGGCCTTGTTCGTACTCCGCCGGAAAGATCCCAACATTCCCGGCAGATACAAGGTCTTGTTCTTTCCCGTCACGCCATGTCTGTTCTATTTGACCTGCCTGGTCATCATTTACTTTAGTGCGAACCACGCAGCCACCCAAGGACATCTTGAGGGCTTGTGGGCCATCTTGATCATGCTGGTCGGCCTGCTGCTAGCGATTGCCTTTGGTCTTCAACTCATTCCCAACAACTCCGGCAAGCCGAAGAGTTAAACTCTGCCGGTTTTGTCGGATTTAACGCCAGCAGCCCACCCGGGACGACCGACAAAAGAGTTGAGAGTTCGTCGGAATCGATCCCGCTAGCAGACTGTTGGATTCGCGGACCCGTGCGATTGTGAGTTTTCTACTCTGTGCAATTTCTTCTCCCTGCTGATTACCATGAGTACTAGCAACGCTTTCGATCCTCTGATGCAATCGATCGGCGCGAGTCCGCTGCCAGAAGTTGCGACGACAACTCCACCCGTCCCGCCACTTGCCGAGGGCGATGCGCAGGCGTTCGATCCGCGCCTGGTTCAGCAGACCAAGCTTCAAATTCGCACGCTCGTTAACGAGATCGCTCAGCTTTCTCAATCTGAATGTTCGTTGGCGGAGTTTTACGACGGCTTCTTGAATCGTGTCACGAGCGCTCTGGCTTCGGCCGGCGGCGCGATATGGACCGTCGATGAGAATGGGCAACTCGATTTGAACTATCAGATCAATCTGGCCCATGCCCGCTTGGATGAAGACGAAGACGCCCAGTATCAACATGATTTGCTACTGCGAAAGATTGCCCACGGGGGCGAATCGGCGCTCGTCCATCCAAATTCCGGCTCGGCCGAGGAAGACGTGGCGGGCAACCCGACCGACTTTTTGCTGGTGCTGGGTGTGATCAAGATTGACGGCCGAGTGGAAGGGATCGTTGAAATCTTCCAGCGCGCGGGTGGGGGACCGGCCACGCAGCGCGGCTATCTGCGTTTCCTGATGCAGATGTGTGACTTGGCTACCGACTATCTGAAAACTCGCCGGCTACGCCAATTTCGCCAGCGGCAGCAGTTGTGGGACCGTCTGGAACAATTCATTCACGTCATTCACGGCAGCCTGGACACCAAGGACACGGTTTACACCATTGCCAATGAAGGGCGCCGGCTGATCGATGCCGACCGCGTAAGCGTCGCACTGTGCCGTGGGCGCGGATGCCGCGTGGAGGTTGTCAGCGGGTTGGATTCGATCAACCGCCGTGCGCGCGATGTGCGGCAGTTGAGCGAATTGACGACGGCCGTGGTGCGTGGACGGCATCCGCTGTGGTACCACGGCGACGCCGACGACTTGCCGCCGCAAATTGAAAAGAAGCTGAGCCAGTATATCGATCAATCTCACTCTCGTTTGGTAGCCATTGTTCCGCTGCTTGAGTCGCCAACGAAAAATGGAAAGCCCCGCGCCAGCAAGCCGATCGGAGCCTTAGTCGTCGAACAATTGCAGGACAATCGACTGACCGAGTCGTTTGAAAAGCGCGTCGAGGTGGTCGCGGGCCACAGTGCGGATGCGTTGAGCAATGCGCTAAACTACAACAGCTTGTTTCTGCTGCCGCTGTGGAAACTGTTGGGCAAGGCGCGGCTGATCGTTGCCGGACGCAATTTTCCGAAGGCACTCTTCGTGTTGGTGGCGCTCGTCGCCTCGATCATCGCCGCTTGTGTCGTGCCGGCCGACCTGGACTTGTCGGCGACGGGCAAACTACAGCCGGCCCTTCGTACTGATATCTTTGCTCGTGTCGATGGCACTCTTGAAGACCTGGCGGTGCGGCCTGGCCAGTTGGTCAAGCATCAACAGACGCTGGCTCGCCTGGAAAACAAGCGGCTGGAGTCGGAAGTGATCACCTTGCAGGGAAGCGTTCTGGAAAAGCAACAGCAAATCGACGCGATCAACCGCGCGATCCACGAAGATCCTCACATGACGGGGGTCGAAGAAGTGCAATTGATCGGCAAGATGAAGCAACTGCAAGAGTCGCAGGCCAGCGCGAGGCAGCAGTTGGACGTCTATCGTCAGCAGCAGCGGCAGTTGATCATCACCAGCCCCGTCGCGGGACAGGTTGCCGACTGGAAGGTGCGCACGAAGCTGCTGTATCGTCCGATCGACCGGGGCCAACGCCTGATGACGGTCTACGATCCGGCCGGCGATTGGGAGTTGGAATTGCGCATGCTCGGCCGCCGCATCGGCAAAGTGGACGCAGCCCAGCGACAGTTCAAAGAACCGCTGAAAGTGGCTTTCATTTTGGCCACGCATCCCGGCCAGGAATTCGAGGGGCAAGTCATCGAAATCGATCGCACCGCCGATACTCGTGACGAAAACGGCAACACGGTGCGAATTCGGGTCGCGATTGACAAAGACAAACTGCCCGACCTGCGAGACGGCGCGAAAGTGAGCGCCCGCGTGCATTGTGGCCGAGGCTCGATCGGCTATGTGTGGTTCCATGAACTGATCGAAACCGTGCAAGCGAAAGTGCTTTTCTGGTTATAGATAACGGCAATTGTGGTGCAGCCGTCTCGGCTGCAAAGGGCAGGCGGGACGCCTGCACCACAAGTCAATCCTCTTCCTGCTCCGGGCTGCACTAAGATAGAAAATGGCCAACGTCGGCAACACGCTCGTCTCCAGTTCCAGCCGGCCCATGCGAGTGCGCATGCGGCCTGATCTTGAGGTGAAACGACAGACCTATCAAGGCCGCCGCTACGTCATCTTGAAGGATCCCCTCTCGTTAAAATACTTCCGCTTCGAGGAAGAAGAATTCGCGCTGCTGCAAATGTTGGACGGGCAAAACAGCGCCGACGACATCCAATATCAATTCGAACGACAGTACGCGCCGCAAAAGCTTTCGCTAGGCGAACTTCATCAGTTTGTCGGCATGCTGTATCGTAGCGCGCTCGTGATTTCCGAAGGCAGCGGGCAAGGGCACGAGCTGCGCAAACGTCGCGACGAGAACTTGCATCGCGAGCGTTGGGGGTCGCTGACCAATATCTTGGCCATTCGGTACAAAGGGTTTGATCCCGACCGCATGCTGAACCGGCTGGACGAATATTTCGGCTGGTTTTTTTCCGTTCCGGCGGCATTGTTCTTTCTCATGTTGACATCGGCGGCGCTGCTGTTGGTGGCGGCCGAATTCGATGTATTCCAGGCCAAGCTGCCCGCATTCCGCGAGTTCTTCGCGGTCCAAAATTGGTTCTGGATCGCGATCACGCTGGCGGTCACGAAAGTACTACACGAATTCGGTCACGGACTGGCCTGCAAACGTCAGGGTGGTGAATGCCACGAGATGGGCGTCATGCTGCTGGTGCTGACGCCCTGCCTGTACTGCAACGTGACCGATAGTTGGATGTTGCCCAGCAAGTGGCGACGAGCGGCGATCGGCGCGGCGGGCATGTATGTTGAAATTGTGATCGCGTCGCTGGCGACTTTTGTGTGGTGGTTTAGCCAGCCCGGCTTCGTGAATTCAATGAGCCTAAACGTGATGTTTGTGTGCAGCGTCAGCACGTTGATCTTCAACGCGAATCCGCTGCTGCGTTACGACGGGTATTACATCTTGTCCGACCTGGTCGAAATCCCCAATCTTCGCAGCAAGTCAAGCGCGATTCTGCGACGAAAGCTCGGTCACTGGATGTTGGGCTTGCCGGAACCCCACGATCCATTCCTACCGCCGCGACATCATTGGTTGTTTGCCACCTACAGCGTGGCGGCGGCCGCTTATCGGTGGTTGGTGGCGTTCACCATTTTTTGGGTCTTGTACCGCATGTTCGAGCCGTATGGTTTGAAAGTGATCGGTCAAATCATCGCCTGCTTTGCGCTGGTGACGCTGCTTGTGCTGCCGATGTGGCAACTGGGAAAGTTCTTTTATATTCCGGGGAGGATCGAAAGAGTGAGCAAGCTTCGCATGACGATCAGCATGGCCGTGATCGGCGCGGTATTGGCGGCCATTGCTTGGATTCCCGTGCCACACTATGTGACTGGTTCGCTTCACATCGAACCGCGAGGCGCGGCCGCGGTCTATGTCGAAGTCGCCGGCAACGTCGAATCGATTCACGCCCGCGCGAACCAAACGGTCAGTTTCGGCACTCGCTTGATGACATTGGAAAACCTGGACGAAGGGCTGGCCATCGCCAAACTCGAAGGGCAGCTTGCCGAAAAGCGAGTCCTGCTGGCGTCACTGGTCGACTCCAATCGGGAAGGCGACGATTCGGCCGGCCTGGAAATCGGCAGCGTCAAGGAGTCCATCGCCACGCTCGAAGCGACCTTGAACAAGCGCGTCACGCAATTCGAACAACTGGTCGTTCACGCGCCGGCAACCGGCCAGATCATTCCCGCCGTCTATCGTCCACCGGAATACGATGAAGATCGCCTCGAAACTTGGCACGGGACGCCGTTGGAGTTGCACAACGTGGGTGCCTATCTCGACAAAGGGACTCCCATTTGTCACATCGGTGATCCGCGGAGGTTGGAAGCCATTCTTGTCATCGATCAGAGCGATATCGAATTTGTCGTTCCGGCTCAGCCTGTCGAGATTTTCGTCGAGCACTTGCCGAACCGCCAGTTCAAAAGCCAGGTCGATCAGATTTCCGAAATGGAGATGGAAGAAAACCCGCGCGGTCGGTCGAGAAAAGCCGGGGGAAGCGCGACAAGCGGCGCGGGCGGTCGCGGGCAGCCGCACGCCACGTCTTATGAAATCAGCGCCCCGCTGGATGATGAAGCGGGTGTCATTCGCGTCGGCACCAAGGGATACGGAAAAATCCGCGTCGGTCGACATACCCTGGGCTGGCGAGCGTGGCGCAACCTCTGCCGCACCTTCAGCTTTGAAATGTAGCAATGCAATGAAAGTGCCTGACGCACACACTTCCGACGGGGGAAACCAGCAGTTCACCGACCACACGCGTGGCTTGTGATCTGTTGGCCGAGAGCCTCAACTGCCGCTGGTACTCGGAGCTGACGTCTTACAAGCCGTTCTTGAAGTTGGACCATTTCGTTTCTTGCTTGGCAAAAGCAAGGAGTTCTTGGGCGTGTTCGGCGTGCGGGGAGGTAGGGTTGATGCTTAAGAAGCGCTCGGCGTGTTTGATCACGAGTTCGCACTCGCCCATTTCTTCGTAGGCGGAGGCCAAGCCCAAATGGCCCTCGCTGAACTTGTCGTCTAATTCCAACAACGATTCATAGTAATCCGCTGCTGATTCGGGATCTCCGACTTCTTCGGCGATGATACCACGATGGTAGAGGGCTAACGTGTTTTTCGGAGCCAGAGCAATGGCTTGGTCGTAGCTCGCCGCCGCAGGTAACAACTGGCCTTGAATATGTTGGCAATGCCCCATGGCCAATTGTGCGTCGACACTATCCGGCTCGGCAGCCAGATGTTCGCTGGCCAGCCGTTCAGCCTCCACGTAGTCATCCGCGGCTGCTGCCTTGGCATATGGATAGATGGGATGGAACTTAAAGGCGAAACCGGTGGGACTGACATAGTCATGATTGGAGGGGTCCGAGGCTACGGTCCCCAGCAATCCACTTCCCATGCCCAGGGATCCGAAGATTCCACAGCAGGTCCAGACCATGAGCCAGGAATCCGCGCCTGTCCGCGGGCCGTCTGGCGGGCCAATGGCAATCGCCAAACCGGCACCAAAGAGAAGTCCGGCCAGAGTACCCAAAAACATGTTTGTACGATGCACGCCGGACACCGTGAGGGCAGCGATTGCTGCGCCGATTCCGCCGCCGACAAACACGGCCAGTAAACTGGCGAAAAAGGCTCCCAGTAGGATCTTCAACCAGAGCGGATCTGTTTCGCTCGTCGAACTGCTGGGAGTGTTGATCGTGACGAAGATCGCCGGGACGACGGCCAACGCCACTCCAACTTTCGCGCCGATAATGATGCGACCGAATAAGTGATCCATATCAGCGTGGCGCCCATACAGGCTCGGAATGAACTTCGATTCCAGCGGCACTAGTGCATCGCCTCCGGGAATATTCTTCGAGGCGGTGATATGCAGAAAGAACAGTAACCCGCGAAAGAAGCTCTCACTCGCGGACGTCTTATAAAGCACGCTCGAGATGGACAAGACAAAGCCCAGCGTCCCGCCCATGATCGCCAATCCGGTCCCCTGCCGTTGCAGTCCGCAAGCGATAAAGGCCACACCAAGCAAGCTCCCCAAGCCGGAACCAATCAAGCAGCGAAAAATGACCTCGATGATTTTCACGGTTCAAAGCTTTCGAGGGAGGCGGTCGTGAGGAAGGCCCTGGCACACCGGGGAGCGACTCTATTGCCCCTGCGTGCCGAGAAGGACCCCCGCGTGTGCAAAGGTCGCTTCGACTTGGTGGACGATCGCGGTGAACTTGCTTCGTACTCGGCTCCAACCGATCAGCCCGCCTGCCATTCCCGAGCCAGTTCGGTACAGGCGCAGATGCAGGTTGCCGTCGGGCAAAGCCTGAAATGCAAACCAAAGCTCGAAGTATTGGGCGAATGCACCGAACAGGACGTTGGCGGTCAAGCTGCCCTTTTTGGCGACCCCTGTCCAATCGTCATGCCACTCTATTAGAAAACCCTCCTGTTGGAGTACCGCGACGAGCGTGTCGCGTGCGCGGAGGGTGTCACCGGAAAGGTAGATGTTGGCATCGAGTGTCATGACCATGACTTCGTTCCATGCACGGTAGACAGATAACTCCGTCAATCTACCATATCCCTTGGCGACTGACATCGAAAAAACGCTACGCCCAAATGCGGCCGTCAACGGCGGATCATCCAACCAACCGTGTTCATTCAATAGAGACAGCCGAGAACGATATGAAACCGTTTCAACTTTTAACACTCACCGCCACGATCATTGTGGCGACCCAGGTCGTGTATGCCGCTGATCCACCCGCGAAGAAAGGCAAACAGCTCGACCCGCTGGCCCCCATCCTGTCGCCCCATCTGAAGCCGACCGTCGAAGTGCTGCTGGGCCACTATCGAAGTGAGCGAAAGTACGTCAATGCGGACTTCCCCATGCGCGCGGAACAGTTCGCGAAGTTCCAACGTGAGATTACCACTGAGCTGGCGCGCTCGCTGGGCGTTCAAGACTGGGTGGTGCGCTCGCCGGCGGGAAAGGAAAGCCCCATTGCCAAGCAATTCGAGGATCGCCTTATCAAGACAATTTCGCTGGACGGCGTGACCGTCGAGCTACACGCGGTGACCCTCCAGCCCACGGGCTTGGTCGTGCCGATGGCGTTGTGTCTGCCCGCCGAGAGGGCGGCGAAACCGCTCGCGGGTGTGTGCGTATTTTCCGGCCATACGAATCATGGATTGCACGATCTTGTCGTGAATCCCAACAGCTACCAGCAAGGTGTCGCCGTGCGATTGGCTCAAGCGGGCTTTGCTTCGATCGCCGTTGAGAAGATTGACACCGGCTATCTTTCGCGAAACGGAACGAGGGGCAATGACGAAAACGTCGCCGCCACGTTGATGCTCAGTTGGGGCAGCGTTCTGCGGTCGCATCAGCTTCGCGCCTGCCTCGCGGCAACGGAGATTCTGGCCGGCCACCCGCGCGTCGATGAAGCACGCTTGGGCGCGACCGGCGTTTCGCTGGGCGGTTGGCTCACCGTGCAAACGGCCATTTTAAGCGACCGCATCAAGGCGGTTGCCGACTTCGGACGAAAAACCCGCAGTGTGGCCGCGGACATGACAGCCGCCGACTACCGCGGACAGGGCGATCTGTGCCACATCATTCCCGGCATGCTACGGTTGAGCGATCGAAATCTGCTGCCGGTGGTACTTGCCCCGCTGCCCATGCTCGCAGGCCACGGACGCGCCGATGTTGGATCTCACAAGGAACACGCGGCGAATTTCCGTCTGATTTGCGAGACCCAATATTCCGAATTGGGTGCCGCGTCCAACTACTCCTACCTCATTCACGATGGCGGCGACAGCATGCCGTCACGTGAAGTCATCGCCTGGTTCCGGTCGAAATTGGTCGACTCGAAATAGGCCGCTTGAACTCGCGATTATGCCAGATCGCGATCCTCGAACAGCACCAATGCGAAGAGCATGGAAATCGTAATGTAGATCAGGCAGTACAGCGCTGCCCATCCTAAATACGCAAAGGGAACTTCGGCACCGCCGGCCACCGCGGCCTGGATATTGAAGTGATCCAGCACCGGAAATACCGTGGCCACAAGCCGGGCGACAAAGGTGACAATCTCGAACTCGTTCAAGGAAGATTGCACCATCAAGGGTGTCAAGTGGCCAAGAATGTAGATGGTCACACAGGTGAGAAAGTTCGGAATCCATGAGAGCCGCGTGGACAGCGCAATGCTGATTGCCGCCATGACCAAGGCTTCCATGAAGGCCAACATCAAGCCGGGGACGATTAAGACCATCTCCTGATGACAGATCTCCCACGGGACGCCCGTGCCGCCTCCTTCATAGGCGTCGTATACGGGCTTGTACGCCACGGTGAAGATGAAAATCGTTCCCAGAATCAAAAACATCAAGGCCAAGGTCCAGGCGATCCCCAAAAACTTGCCCAAGATAAACTCGCGCCGCCCGATCGGCTTGGACAGCACGGTCAATGCGGTGCGTCCCTCGATTTCGTCGGCAACTGATTTGCTGGCGGCCCAAATCGCTTGAAAGATGGCGACAACAAGAATCAGCGTTAAGCCGGAATCCTTCAGCATCTTGATGTCTTCGCCGAAGGTGTTGTAAGGCAGATAAACGAACACGATCAGCAACACCGCGCCGACAATCAAAAAGATCAAGAACAGCGGTTGTGCAATCTCGGACTTGCAGGTCGCCAAGGCAACGGCAAACAGTTTGGGCATCGCCGATCGCTGCAAAACATAGAGCAGAAACACGGCCACGACGCCAAGGCTGGTGTAGACAATCGTCGAAACCTGAGGATATTTCGGCGCGATCACGACCGACATCTTCAACTCGGTGGCGTCCTGTCCCAAGTTTCTAACGTACAGCTTCGAAATGGGTTCTTCCGGAATTCGATCGTCCCGCAAGCCGCCCTTGAACCATTTTTCTGGTTCAGTCCCGGAAACATCAAAGGTTTGATTTTTGTACGCATCGAGTTCGGCATAGGGTACGGTCGAAATGGCCAGCGGCTCCTCGGACCGAAACTCGATGGATTTTACCAGTCGTCCGTCGAATGCCACCGCGATCTCTTGTTCATCCACGTTGTCCAAATCGATGACGCCCGTCTGCGGTGTCTGGGATTGGGCGATCGCGCGGGTGAATGGATAGGTTCCTTGCTTGGGAAGATCGGCCAGACTGGCCAGCATGTCGACCGGTTGCACGACAACAAAAGTGGCCGCTCCACCAACGACCGTGACGCAAATTGCCAAAGTTAATATCCACAGCAGCGGTCCCTCGTTCACCGCCAAGGGAACTTCCTCGACCGTTCGCGGCGAGACCAGCGTGACCACCGAATAACCACAAATCAAGCCGATGACGGCCGCCGCAATAACGGCAAACAACGGATTAAAGATGACGGCGCTGATTCCCCGATCGGAGCCTAGCAGCCAATAGAACAACCCTTGCACGATCAGTATCGCGGTCAAGCCGGCAATCGACAGGGCCACAATGTGCTTGGTCTTGGGCGTCTCGACGACGGAGACGACAAACGGGATTCGCGAAATTCCCGCACAGATCCCCCACAGCACGAACAACATCACCAGCCCCAACGCAACTCCCATTCCAAGCAGCCAGACGGGCGTCATCCAGCTAATCAAATTCGCGAGATCGGCAATGAGCAAAGGTTGCGAAAGATTCATTCCAGTGAGGTCGGTGATGTGATCGGGGGTTGAAAGAACGGAGCTATTTGGTGGCGCGGATTTTCAGCGCCTCATTTTTCAACATTACGTGGGACGACGCTGGCTGGTTCACGTCGCAAACCCCACTCAGTCTTTGATTTGTCTTCACGCGGTCAGGCAATCGAAAATTCGGGAAACTCGCCGGTGGCGGTACTCAATGCCGTGGTTCGGTCGCTAATCTTGCTCTCCATGGCCTGCTCAACCTCCGCCAGGAAACCGTCCAATTCCGCGAGTATTCCTTCGGCGACTAGCTGGACTCGGCCATCCGGCAGGTTGCGAACAAAACCAGTAACACGGTAACCGCCGGCAATCCTAACGGTCGTATAGCGAAAGCCAACACCCTGAACGTGTCCTTCGAAATGGACTTCCCGGCGCTGCGGATCGTAGGCGGTACCGGCGTTCAACTTGAGCCTCCAAACCTGGATCTGGCGAAATTTCGGGGTGTATGGTCGGAATCCCGTGCCGAAACCAATCCAGCGTATGTGGCCACGAAACAAAAGCCGGCAAACTTCAATCCAGTAGTATAAATTCGATTCCGCCGGCGTGCTAGGATCGGCCGCCTTGTATTTGGATTGAATTTCGGGTTCGGAATCCGTTGACATCCCAATTTTCGATCAGTAAACATAGATTAGGTAGCCCTCCGCCAATTCTGACGGCCCGCGACAGGCCATCACTCCACCTCTACTCTCAACCCCCGGCAGGTCACGCCATGCAGGACGAAAGGCGAAACGTCTTTATTAGCCACGCCGGTGAAGATTTTCGCATCGTTCGGCCCATCGCCCTCTCGCTTGAATCGCACGGATATTCGACTTGGTACTATGAGCGCGATTCCGTACCCGGAATTTCTCATTTGGAGCAGTGCCGTTGCGCCATCGAGAACTCGGAGTCATTCCTGTTGTTGATTTCGAGGCATTCGCTGAAGTCGCATGAAGTCACCACGGAACTGCGAAAGGCCCATCAGCGCAATAAGACGATCCTGCCGCTACGGCTGCGCGTCTCCGATGCGGCCTTTCGCGACCAGCAGCCTGAATGGGATACGGCGATCGGAACGGCGGTTTCGGCGGAAGTGCGTGTTGGCGATCCGGCGGCCATCGTTCAGAAACTTTTGAAGTCCCTGGAGTTGCTGGCCGTGCAGCCCGGGCTTCCCCCGGATGATCCTGATGGCGGCGGCGGCGGTGGTCCCGAGCCGGTCAATGGCCCCTGGCTTTCGGATGCCAATCAGATCGACGTGCGCGACCTGGACCGCATCGTTTTTCATAATCCGATCATCGACGACTTTTTGCAGAGCCGTGGGAAGTATTTTCTGTCGGCCAACAAGGGACTCGGGAAGACGCTGCTGCTCACCTACAAAAGGACGCGGCTGGCCGAAACGCACACCGAATCGGGCCTCGCCAAGGATCACTCCAATGTGTTCTTCGTGCCGCAGGGTAAACCCTACTTGGATTTCATGGATGACGTCCACGGGCTGGACAAGAAGCACAAAGACTTCCTGCAAGAATTGGTCAACACCAAACGTCTCTGGACTTTGGCCTTGCGAATTTCGGCTTTGTCGCATCACACGGCATCCAATCGCCCGTTGATCACCGAACGCGAGGAGGCGTTCCTCGCCGAACTGCCCGAACTGTTGCGGATGTGGACGATCGAAGGCGGCCGTGTCGAGCCGACGGTCGTATTTCGCGAGATGCTGGAAGCGCCGGTTCATAAAATGAACCGGGCCATCGACAAGACCGAAAATTTCTTGCGGCAAAAATTCCGACAGATCAATAGCGGAACCTACATCTTCATCGACAAGGTCGACCAAGGCATCAGCCTGCTTTCGCGGGCCGCTTGGATTGCCGTGCAGGCCGGCCTGATCGAAGCCGCTTGGGACTTGATGAACGCCAACAATCACGTGCGCATCTATGCAACGATTCGGCAGGAGGCGTTTTCCAATTATCAGTCGCCCATCAAGACGAACTTGCACGGCGCCACGACCATTTTGCAGTATTCCCGCGAGGAATTGAGCGATTTGCTGGACCAATTGACGCAGTGTTACGAACATGGCAAGACGTTCAAACAGTTCATTGAAATGAACGTCGTCAAGCACCCGCCGCGAGCCTTCGGTGAAGATAGTTTCGAATACCTGCACCGCCACACGTTGGGCCGGCCGCGGGATTTCGTCATTGTGGCGTCCGCCCTGTCGCGGAATCGCAAGTCGCTCGACGAGCCCATGTACCGCCGCGTCGTGAATGAATCCAGTTCCGCGGACTTGGTGGCGAACATCTTCGATGAAATGAGCGTGTTCCTGGACTCGTTGGACGAAGAAGAAGAGCGTTTTCGATTCTTTTCACTGCTGCCCTGCAATATCCTCACCCAGGACGAAGTGATCGAGGTCTGCTGTAAGTTCAATGGCATCGAGCGATCGGCCTACGACGCCGCCATGTACGACCGTATCTCGCCGCAACTCAATCATCCGTTTTGGGAACTATTCAACGCGGGCTTGTTGGGAGTTGTGGATTACGATCCCGAACGCCGCAGGTCGCTGCAGCAGTTCAAGCAGCCTCACGACATGATCAACAATTCTCAGGCGTCCCTGCCGGATGTCGAATTCTATTTGGTCCATCCAGCGCTGGACACTTTCATTCGCAGACAGCGGGGGACGGGCAAGTATCATGTGTTTCAGCAGATCGTCGTCGGCCACGATTGCGACTGGAACGACAGTTTCAAGACGATTTGCAACATTGAACGCTATCTGTTTAAGACCGACGACGTCGACTTGCGCGAGCTAACCTATCATGTACTCAATGAAGTCGGCATCGCATTAGGAAATGGCGAGTCCGCCACACCACCGCAGCCGACGCGCGAGTCGGCCGAGTGGGAGTTGCTCAAGCAGCAATTGGCCGACGGAAGCCACGATGACGTCCTGTACTGGTTGGAAGATCTGCTGCGAGCGCCGGCCGCCACCAAGAGTAGCGAGTCCTAAACGAATTCCTTGATTGGAAACCGGGCTGTTCGGAGTAGCGGCGATTCTCGCGGACTAAATTGATTTCATTGATTTTGGACGATGAGTCCCCGCTCGCGCGGCCAGATTTAATACCGTATTGCAGGCCAGTTCAAGACAAAGCAAGTCTTTGGGGCTCATTTGCACGCGACGCCGCTCTTCTTCACTTCGGCCGGTCACCAAACGAATCCAACATGTTTCGTCTCCGGCAAGGCGCCCGTCCTTTCCTTTTGGCTTATCACGATAAAGCTTGATCAACACATCTGAATCGAGGCCTTCCACATGTCCCCCGTGGAGAATCACGTTCTCATCGAGCGACTCAACTGCGTAGACAAAGGCGCGGGCGGTTGCCCAGATCCCACCGACGCCCTCCAACGGCAACCTTAGGTTCAGGTATCCAGGCAGTTCGGGATGCTCGACTCCTTCCACCACCGGAACATAGCGAAACCGCAAACCCTGGGATTCAGGAATCAATTGCAGTGATGCAAATGATTTGTTGATGGAATAGGTAATTCCGCCAGCATACATCGGCCGTACTCCAGTTAGATTACATGATCGATGAAGGCTGCCGCGGGCGAACCAACGGTTGTTCGTGTTCGTCTTGCGGCAGTGCCTGTTTAGTCATTCGTATTTTCAGCATGCCGTGGATTGACCAGGGTCGGTTCATGAATCCCCTCCACGGATGCCAACGTGGAGACCGCCTGACACGCAATTTCGATGCACAGCAGATCCCGCGGGCCGAGTTTGATGCGCCGTCGCTCCATTTCGCTCGCACCGCTGACTAATCTTAGCCAACACATCTCCTGGCCCGAGAGTACGCCGTTTTCCCCCCGCGCGGGATCGCGATGTAGTTTGATCAGCACATCCGGCCGTTTTTGCTCCGCATTTCCCTCCAGAATGATGTTCTCGTCGGGCGATTCCACGGCATACAAGAAAGCGCGGGACGTCGCCCAAAGAGCGCCGATCACATCCAACGGTAGCAGCAAATCCAAATAACCGCGGTCATACATGTCTTCCGCGCCGTCTACCACCGGGATGTAAACCATCCGCAAGCCGAACGGCTCGGGCACTAGTTGCAGGGTTCCAAACGATTTGCAAATGTTAAAGTTGAAACCGCCGGCGTACATGATTCAGACCTTTGCAGTATAAAGTCGAAGAGCGTGAATCCGGCCCGATTCATCGCCGGCGACCAGGTAATTTCCCGTGCAGGCTAAGCAAGCGAGTAGAGGGGATTCGCCACGGAACCGGGCAACGGGCTGCCCCCGCATCAATTCCCATACTTGGATCGTCTGATCACGCGAGGTCGAGATCCAATACTTCCCATCCAAGCTGATAACGATATCCGTGACCGGTCCCTGATGGGCGGCATGAACCGACCGTTGCGCCCGCTGTTCCAGGTCCCACAGTTTGACCATTCCGTCCTCGAACCCCGTCACCGCCCATTGGTCGTCGCTCGAGCAGGCGAGCCGCGTGACCGGCGTCCCGTGGATACCGAGACACTGCACGGCTTCCTGGCCATCCCATACCAAGACATGGCCGTTTTCGTCGGCGGAAACCACGAGGGAGCCGTCGGACGAAATCGCAACTTGACTTTCGTAGGCGTAAGGAGCGCGCTGTTTCGCAACGAGCTTGTCATTTTCCAAATCCCACAACCGCAGTTCTCGGTAGCATCTGGTGGCAGCCCGGCGGCCGTCGGGCGTGATGGCGGCGGCACTGATTCGGGAAGGATGGCCGATCAGCGTTACGGCAGGCGCCATGTCGGAGGACAGTTCCCATTTCCTGACGCAGGCGTCGATGCCGACGGTAATGACCGTCCGACCCTCGTGAGCTGTGGCAATGGCCGTGATACGCGATGGAAAATCCTGCAATCGAAAGACCTCCTTTTGACTTTCTAATTCCCAGGCCGAAACAAAAAACGGAGAGTGCCCCACCAAATAGCGGCCGTCGCCAAGCAGGCACAGCGATTCGATCACCGCGTCTGAAGCACGCTTCAATAAGTGCAGTTCTTCGCCCGATTCAACGTCCCACGCTTTGACTTCACCGTTGGCCGCGGCCGAATAGGCGCGACCGTTCGACGTCGCGAGCGCGGTGATTTTTGCATTGTGTGCCGGATAGGCGACCGCGCTCTTGGCATCGGTAAGCGACCAGACCTTTGCGGTGCGGTCGTCCGCGCCCGTTAAGGCACGTTTTCCATCCTCCGCCACGGCCACCGCCCTGACTCGGGACAGATGGCCATTGAGCTGTAGCATTTCCCGTCCCGTGTCCACGTCCCAAACGGTGAGTCCCGTGTTGCTATTGGTGACCAGAGTCCGCGCGGATCGAGTCAAAGCCATCTGAACGACGCCCCAGACCTTTTTCGGGATTACGCGCGTAGTGTCCTGCTGCCAGTCGCGGATGCGCAACTCACTCGCATCCACGGACGCCAAGAATTTGCCGTTCGCCGAAATCGCGGAAAGGCTCGCCGGTTCCGACCGCACCGCCGCCGCCGTACGCAGATCCCACACTTTGAACGTCGGCTCGTCGTCCGGTAAGACGTTTTTCGAACACGACACGGCATGATTGCCGTCGTCGGTCAGCGCGACCGCTTGAATCCAGCCAGTGTGCCCCATCAAATTTTGAAGTTCCGCTCCCGTTGTCAGATCCCAGACTCTGACGTTGCTGTCGCCACAGCCCG
>JAJDEH010000176.1 GCA_029259935.1 Planctomycetota bacterium | reverse complement strand
GGGCGTGGGCCTCAAAGCTGACGTGGGCAATGCCGGTACGATCTATGTCGGACCGTCCGGCGTGACAGCCGGTTCTACTCCGGCGACCGACGGCTGGCCGTTGGCCGCGGGCGAGGAACTTTTTCTGCCGATCGACGACCCGCGCACCGTGTTCGCCGTCGCGTCGGCCGCCAGTCAGCAACTGCACGTCGTCGTTGTGTGAGAGTCGCATGTTAGTCGCTACTCGAAGCCGCTTCCGTTTCTTCGGCAATCGCCGTCGTCGCCCGTCGGTGATATCGGCGCTGCTGATTCCCTTTTGGGCCGACGGAATGTCCATCGGCAATCGGCCCACGTCGACGAACTGGCAGGAGAACTCCGGCGTCGCCCGTTCGCGGTTGGCGGCCAACGGTTTCGGCGACGACGGCCACCTGTGGCACATCAGCGATTCGCCCGCCAACCGCATGATGGCCCAGCGGATCAGCGACGGCGCAGGGCGCGGCGAATGGACGCTCACCGGCGCCTCGATCAGCGATCTCGAAGACGTCGCTTCTGCGGTGATCGGCGGCACGGCCTATCTCTACTTGGCCGACATAGGCGACAACGGCAACGCGCGGAGCACGATCAACATCTTCCGCGTCGTCGAGCCGACGATCACGGGCAGCAACGACAGCACGGCCGCGTTCGAGCAGATCGTGTGTGAGTATCCGGCCGGCCAAGTGCCCAGCCACAAGGACGCCGAGACGTTGGTCGTCGATCCCGACACGGGCGACATCTACATCGTCACGAAGCGGATCACGCCGGCCCGCTGTTATCGATTGGCGCATCAGGCGAGTTACTCCGGCACGCAGACGCTGGAATACTTGGGCGAAATCTGGACCGGCCCGTTCACCGACGACGCCACCGGGCCGTCGACGGGAGGCTACGTCGTCGGCGGCTCGATCAGCGACGACGGCAAGCTCGTTGTCCTCAAGAATTACCAGGACGTGTTCGTGTTCGTCCGCGAGGACAAAGGGACCACGTCGATCTACGATGCCATGACCGCCACGCCGCTGGTCGTGGAAGGCTACGTCGGCGGCGAACGGCCTTCCAGTCACCCGAACAACGAACCGAAGGGCGAAGGCGTCTGCTTTCTGGCCAATGGCGATCTAGTCACCACCAGCGAATACAACGCGACCTACGGCTCTTCCGCGTCGGCATACCCGACGTTCCGCTACGCACGTTTGCCGGACGTGCCGGCGCAGTTGGCGATTCAAGACGGCTTCGACGGCTACGCGGGGACGGCAGACACGTACATCTGGTCGTTGTCGGCGGAGCAGGGCAATTCCAAAGGGAGCGAAGACACGTTCGTCGCCGACTACAACAGCGGCACAGACGAACGTTACGGCCTGTTGAAGTTCGACCTGTCCAGCATCCCATCGAACGCCACGATTGTCGGCTGCGATTTATATCTGTACATCAACACCGAAGGCCAGTTCTTCGATCTCCGCAAGATGTATCAGGCGTGGGACGAGTCGAGCACCTACACGTCGCTTGGCGGCCTGCCGGCGTTCGACGATGTCGATGCCGCGAGCGTGGCCGACGCCCGCCACGGCAACTACGACACGATCACCGGCGTCGTGCAGATCAAGATTCCGGCCGCCACGATCCAGGATTGGGTCGACGGCGCGGTGGCCAACGACGGCTGGGTCGTCTACGGCACCACGAATGGCGATGGCTTGCAATTCCGTAGTCGCGATCACGCTACCGCAGCCGATCGGCCGAAACTGGTCGTGCGATACACGCTGCCGCGGAAATCGCTGCAACTCTCCGTCGCCAGCAACCAATACCTCACCCGCACTCATGATCCCGCCTGGGATCTGTCGGCGGCGAGCGGGTTTACGGCGTGCGGCTGGATTTACCGCGACACGAACGGTCTGGCCTACTTCGCCGGCAAATACGCGGGTATCGGCACGCGGGAATGGGCGATTTACAGCGGTTCGTCGAGCTTTCTCACCGCGCGACTTTGCTCCGACGGCACATCGCCGACCGTCTTCAATTCGATCTTGAGCGTCGCGGCGACAGGACAATGGCGATTCATCGCGCTTCGCTACGATCCGGCGCTGAGCGGTGCGGAGTTCATTCTGAATGCCGACGGACTTCAGGGAGCCACGGCGCACGCCGGCGGTCTGTTCAGCGGTACGGCGACGGTTCGGTTGGGAGCCAGCGACATTGCGATTGCCAATTCGCACAACGGCCGGATGGATGCGTGGGGTTTTTGGAATCGGGCACTGTCGGACGCGGAACTTGCGGCGATCCGCAACGGCGGCCGCGGTGTTGAATATCGGCATCTGACGGCGGCGCAGCGGAGTGGGCTGATCGCGTTCTACGACCTGGGCGAAGCGAGCGGTGTTCGCGCGGACTACAGCGGTAGTGGTCAGCATCTTAGTCCGATCAATGGCCCGACGAATGCTGATGGTTTCGTGACGTAACAATGCGAGAAAGCAATGGCCGACGCCTACGTTCTTTCCGAAACCGATGTTCGCACGCTGCGGCGGATGGCCCAGCGCGAGCGGGGCGATCCGGTCAATCATCGGCCGCCGGTGCAGGGACCGTCGCATCCGGCGCGGCTTCCCGCCGTCCGGCTGGGCGTCGCCTACGGAACACTGCCGGCGGCACAGTACGACGGCGGCGGCACGTTGGTCCAGCCCGGCAAAGGCGAGTGCAAAACGCATCGCCTCCGCGCTGACGGTTCCGCCGTCATCGACTTAGACGACCTGCCGACACCAGCGTACAGCATCATGCCGTTTGAAGTGACCGACGGCAAGGAGTTGGTGCTGCTCCGCGATCAGACTTTGGAAGGTGACGATGCGAACGTTTCGGAGCCGGGTTACCTCGCGCTGCGATGGGAGCCGAGCACGCCGGAATCGCCTGAGCGAATGCTCTACATGTGCGGCTCGCCGTATCACACCGTATCCAATGACGATGACTGGCACCAGTTGCAACTGGTGTCGCTCCAGAACTTCGACACCAGCACGTACGGCATCGACGCCGACCAATACGCGATCGAACTCAAGCGGGACGGTGTCTACGAGATCTTTCATTCCTGGCACCTGGGACTTTCCACCGGCGCGTCGGCGGGCGTCGCCAAGGTGGAAGGCGTCATGCGGCAAGGCGCTTCGTTGCCCACGACTTCCAACGTCGCGTGTAGCTCGGTCACGCTCGCCCTCGCACTCAATGATGAAGGGCATCACGACGAGGCGAACGCTTCAACGAAGTTCTGGGTGCGGCGGACGGCGACTACGGTCCATTGGTTGGATTTCGCGTTTCGGCGTTTGCAGTTCGTGAACTACCCGGAAGTCAAGCTCGAATCGCTGCGCATCCGTTATCTGGGCGACCTTGCGTTGCCGACCAATCAAGCGTTCACGGTGCCGTGATGCGACTGCCGAACCGCCGCTATCTTCGCGCCGTCGTGCGACGGTTTCTGGCCCGACATGGTTGGCTTGTGCGCCAACCTTCCGGTGGCGAGAGCCGCGACGTGTGTAAGGTCGGGCCGCTGTGCGTCAAACGTTGGCAACCGGCGATCTCGCCCGCGACCGTTCGGGCCAAGTGCCGACTTAGCCGACGGCATCTCGACTTCGCTCGGCGCTGGTATCTGCCGTGGCTGCATTGGTCGATCGGTCCGTGGATCGCAGGATGGCAAGCAGACTTCGAGGAATGCAACGTCCTTGCATGCCGGCATCCGTGGGCTCGTGACCTTAATCCGTCGAACGTCATCGCCACGGCGGGTGGCCCGAAGATCATCGACTACGAGATCGTCCCGTCGCCGCCTTCTTCGATTGAGCCGCGCGTCGCTCGCCGCTTTCGGGAGTTCTTCCGCATCGCCCGCCTTCCCGGCGGCGGCGAAAGCCGCGATATCTGGCGGTTCGGGCCGGTGTGCGTTAAACGCTGGTCGCGGCGTATTTCATCTGCCGAAGTCCGCCTGCGGTGCCGCGTTTCGCGCAACGTGCCCGCCTGCAATCCCATGTGGTACGTGCCGCGCCTGCATTGGACCGTGGCCCACTGGGTCGTCGGTGAACCGGCGACGCACGAGGCGTGCAATCGGCTGTTGGCACGGTTTCCGCTTCTGCGCGACTTGCATCCGGGGAATGCTGTCGTCGGGCGGCGAGGGGCGCGGGTGGTGGACTTTGGGGTGCGGGGGGAGTAGGTTGATTGTTGGGGGAGGCGGCGAGGGAGAGAGGACTGTCAACGAGTGACGTGTTTCGTCAGGCCGTCCATCGAGCAATGCTCAAGCACGGCAGATTGGCGATCAAGAGAAGGTCCATTCCTCTATCACTTAACTGGAACAAATGGGACAGGATTACGTAGGGGCTAACCTTTGAAGGTGTGGCTATTTTGTCCGAGAAAACAGGCAGCTAGCACTGCCCAAAAAGCCGAGTGAACGCCGACGGACTCGCAAACACCTCGGGGATTTCGCACTTGCTAGCAGCGCCACCTTCAAAGAGCTGATGGCATGTAGTAAGTAGTAATCTATGATTGTTGTATTATGTTGTGGATACAGTTAGCGGGAAATGCCGTAGTGGGACCGGCCGAGGCGAGTGGAGACGGGATCGGAAAGCGCGGCATCAGTGCAGTATGGCAAGTAATTATCAATCGACGCTCACTTTTCCTCTTGGTGTATGCATCGCGGCATGGTGTTAGTGTGCTTGGACTCACCTGTGATGAACTCTGTCTAGACCCTAAATGTGACGGCACGTTCAGAATTGAAACCAAACAACGATGGGGCGAAAGTTGATAGCACAGACGCCCGTCCGATGAGAGCCACGTGCTTGCTTACAGAATCAACCAAGCTACCAAGCTATTTGCCACGGAAGTCGCTTGCTAGGATTGTTGCGTTTCAAATGTCCATGTGCCTAATTAAGAATGCATAGTGCCGGCGCAAGCTCGCCAACTATGTCCTATGTCGCCATATTTTACAATCGGAGCCAGCGATGGCTTTTTTAAGAACTTGCTGCCAGTTGATGCTCGTCCACTTGTTGCAGGTATGCATGCTGCCTTGCGCTAGCGCGCAAGCGCCTCGCGACGAACGGCAAGGTTCGGAAAAAACGATAGAGCCATATGCTAAGATGGACAACATTGGGCTCGGATTCGTATGTGTATCCTGGTCAGCAGATTCCAGTCGCCTAATAGTGGTCCCGTCGGGTTTCCCAGCCTCATCGCGAGCGTTGCGTCCGGTGTCCATTTGGGACATGAAAACAGGAGAACTCAAGGTTAGAATCACCACACCAAAAAAACAGAACGCAAAAGCGTTATCTCACGGTGTGCTTTCACGCGACGGCAGCATTGCAGCATGGGGCGATGCGAATGGTGTCATCGCAATCGCGAATGTCGACGAAGCGAAAATCATCGACGTACGGCAATCCAGCGACCGTCGCGGCACTAAGCTGGCCTTTTCACCTGTGGACGACGTTCTCGTCGCTAACGACGTGGCGTGGTATATTGGCTCCGATAAGGCGAGATCAAAGTCGAAGAATGCGGCGGTCTTACTTGAGCGTCCGCAACGATTGCCACCGGGAAGGGCGCTCGCAAGCGTCGCTGCCGCGTTCGTAGACGATGGAAAGACTTACTGGGCTACGACCGGTGACGGCAGCGCAACTTTTTGGGACGGCCATTCGTTCAAGCTTCGCCGAACCGTCGGCAATCCTACGTTTGCGTTCGGCGGAACGTGGGCAATTTCAGCCGATGGTAAGCTGATTGCAAGCACATCGTCGACGAGCAGGGAAATGCATGAAATCGCAGTTTGGCAAGCGAGCGACGGTAAGATCCTTAGTAAAATACGAGGGAAACTTGATGGAATGCTCACGATAAGTTTTCATCGTTCCGGAAAGATTCTGGCCACCGACGGCGTCAAAGGCGCTAAGATCTGGGATGTAAAGACTGGCCGACATCTTGCCACGGCGGTCGCTACACAACCGAGCGAAATACCAGAGCTGAAAATGCTTGGACTTACGGACTGCCAACAGAAGCCATTCTTTTCGCCAGATGGAACGAAGCTTGCGGTCGTCGGCATGACAGTCGAATTGTGGAATACGCAAGATTTGGTCGGTGATGCGGTGCAGCTTGAATAGACCGGTTTGCACTTCAACGTCTCCCTGTGGACGTGCCGCTCATTGTTCTGTGAAGGACATGCTCCCCTTGGCTGGGGCCGTTTTACAACAAGCGATGGTCGCCGCGGGTTTCCCCGGCGGAAGTCCGCCTGCGGTGCCGCTTTTCCCTCGAAATCCCCGTCTGCAATTCGATGTGGTATGTGCCTTGGCTGCATTGGACCGTGGCCCGCTGGGTCGTTGGTGAGCCGGCGACACACGAAGCGTGCAACCGGCTGCTGGCCGCGTTTCCGGGGCTGCGGGACTTGCATCCGGGGAACGTGGTCGTGGGGCGGCGCGGGATAGTGGTGGTGGACTTTGCGGCGCGGCAGGAGTAGGCTGATTGCCAAGGGGGCGTCGAGGACCGGTCAATCAACTTCGCGGGCTTCGTTAGGCCGTCCGTCGAGCACTGCTCGAAGTCGGCTTGTTAACCATCACCAGAAGGTCCATTCCTTTACCGCCTAGCGAATCACTGCACCAGCGAGCAGATGGGGCGAGTGGAGAATATCATGTCAGATGGCACTAAGAACGAGTCTTCAAACTATCGTGGGCATAACCAATAGCCCGCCATTGAACGCTTAACGATCGACCTTTTTTCGAGGAATACGGGCGATATCGCCGCTAGCAAGCGGCCTCCGAATGCCCCACAAGAGAGTTTAAATGACTTCCTCTTCGTAATCCAATGTAAGCGACACCTACCGTAGCGTCGACGGGGACAAAAAGGTGGCGACGCCCGTTGCAAACGTGAATAGGCCCACCATAAAAGTAAGCTGTTAGGAACCACGAGGTTGACGTTGAGTCTCGAGGCGGGCACTACGGGGCGAGGAGCGTGCAGAGAAGATTCGCCTATTCAGGAATAGGATAATATCCAGTTCCTCTGCAAGTTGTGGGTGAACGCGTGTCACACGAATCGCAGTGCTCATCGCAGTGCTGATTTTATTCTCATTAACGACGGTCGAAAGGAGCGGCGTAACGTGTGCTATCGACTCATCGTTCTATTAATTGCAACTCAATATGTTGTACTCGCGACGCTTCAGAACGAAGCGGCTGCCGTTCAGGATGCTGACGAACGGCACAAACAGTGGCTACTTGCTACGACTTCTTCCACGGAAAACTCCCAGCGCGGGCTTTCATGGTTGATGTTTGAAGGGGAGCGCGGTGACGCACGATCAGCTCTCGCAGTCGGGAAGATATTTGACAAGGGGCTTAATCGCCCTCGTGACCCAGGTCAAGCTCGACGGTGGTATACACGCGCGGCAGAAGCTGGAAGCCAGGATGCCCGACTTCAACTGCTGAGGCTTCGACTACTAGAAGCGCGAGCCGTCGATGACGTTCAAGCCATACTCAAAGACGTCCAAGATTTAGCCAGCGATTCGGTTGATGCCCAAGCAATTGTGGGCTGGTGTATTGAGTACGGATTACTTGGAAGTGACTTGACCGATACGAGGCGGTCGGTTGTCAAGAATTGGCTTTGTCAGATTATTGACTCGCCCCCCGATCGAAGAGTCCTTGTTGAATCGTACTGGTACATGCGACGAGAGCTCAATCCGGGTCCCCGCGAATTCATTGCCCCTTTGCCACCCGATGCGTTGCGATGGTATTTGCAAGCGGGAGAGGCAGAATCCGGCGGAAGTGCTTGGGGCGCACTCAAGGCCGCGCGTCACTTGAGCACGAATGGCACGAAGGACGAGGACAAACATCGAGCGGCCAAATTAATCTCGTCACATATCTCCACATGCGACCCGGTCCTGCTGCCGACATTTTATCTCTTTTTGTCCTCCGAAGGAGTATTGCTCCCTGATGCAGCGGAGCACACGAGAGATTGCCTGAGAAGATCAGCTCGCACGCTGCCAGAAATGGCAAATAGGGGTGATGCATATGCATGCCAGATGCACGCCTTTCTAATAAACGCGACTGTTCAGGACTACCCTTTTGGTGAGAAGATTAGCGACGTCCCGACAGCCGTGGAGTTATCGTGGTATCAGAAAGCGATTGCATTTCGCATGCTGGGCGCATTCCGCGGCGATCCCATTGATCAGCTTATCGTTGCAGAACACCTTTTTGCCGGCGAACACGTGACGAGGGATGTTGACGGCGCTACCCATTGGTGGGCGAAATCAGCGGCAGCAGGAAACCCGATAGCGCAGTTTCGGCTTGGACAATGCTATAAGGTCGGCGAAGGCGTTCCACGCGATGAGAAAAATGCCGCAATGTGGCTCGCTAAGGCACAGGTGCAAGGGATTACTAGGGCCTCTCAGGTGCCGAAACTCCACTAACTGACAGGAGCAATGACGATCACGCGGAGTGAATTCCGGCGTTGAAAAGCGCCTCGCGCCCCCCCGCGTAGCGACAATGCTGCTAAAGGAGGCAACAGAGACGTTAAGAAGGGCAACGAATTGGTGCAGCAGGTCGGACCCAGCGCATCGACTATTAAGCACGATCATCGAGTACTCTCGCGCTCGAAGCGAGTTGCCTTCCCTCTCGAACCCAACCCTGGACTTTTCGCAAACCAGAGGGAACCCAACCTTCATTGACCCGGACGCTAGGTGGCCACGAACACAAAGGGTTCGCCACGCTTACCGGGCCAAAACATGACTTTTCGTCCCGCTGTATCGGGCCGAACCGTCGGTTGACCAAGACGGTTCGCGCGACGCGAGACCTTTGAGAGTTTGGGCAAGAACGGGGCGAATTCGCGGGCGACGCGGCGGGAGCAAACTGGGCTTTCGGCACGGCTCAACGCAGCCGTATCATACGTGCAGTACGAGCCAGCTTTCCATCACGTCGTGCAAGACATAGCCTTCAAGTCGAGGTGCATCAATGCCTGAGCTTGGCCAAATGGTAGTTGCCGCCACGAGGAAACGTGTGGATTGTTTGCTGATTCCGATTGTCGTCCTGACCGCGGCGTTGTGTTCACCGCCTCTATCGAGGCCCATGCAGCGAGAAGCGAAAGCAGGGGAACCACAATTCGTTGAGAAACAGGACAACGTGCGGACACCGCAGGAAGAGATCGCTTATTGGATAATCCAACTTCGCGATCTAAGGGGCCAACAACTTGGTATTCCAGGTCAGCCCATTTATTTCGCCTTTGGTGGAGCTGAGCCCACGCCGGCGGATAGATTGGTCGCCATCGGCCCGGCGGCCATCCCACAACTAATCGAGGCCCTCACCGACGATACTCCTACTCGAACGATCGCATGGCGTGGTTCCCAGTCGACTGTGGTCCGCCGACAGGACATCGCCCTGAAGTGCCTGGAACGCATCGTTGGTTGCCGATTCTATGAGGGAATTGCAACGTCAATGTACCTCTCTAAGGACGCGACGGAACGTCGCGAGGCCGTCTTGGCAAATATCCGAAAATGGTGGAAGGAAAGTGAGGGCAAGAATCAAGCGACGATGATTCGCAACCAGCTTGCATTGCGAGAGAAGAACACCACGCTGCGACGCTACGATGAAATCGTCGCCCTCGAGACACTCGCCATGCTCGAAGGCCCGCAGGCCGTTGTCGAGCGAGGGCAGATTCTGTTGGCCGAAGATCGTTATGGGCTGAACAGCCCCGTCGTGGAATTAATGGAGAAGATCGACCCGCAAAGCGTGGTCCGAGGCGTCATGTCGAGATTCTGGGCCAACAAGAGCCAAGATGGAGACTACCGCACGTTGCTGAAATACGGCGACCGCGAGGTCTACCGAGAGATGACGCGACGCTTCGAGCAGACCGGCAAGCTGGATCCGGGAACATGGAACATCGGTGACCAAGTCTGGAGCGCGGCGAAGCATGGGAGAAACTGGGCAATCCCAATCGCGGCGCGGATGCTAAGAGAAACCAAGATGACCGGAGGCCGTAGCACCACCGACGGCAGGGGCAGCCAGCCGTGCTCCACGGCGGACATAGCGATCGAGTCGTTCAGCGATTTGACGGGACGCGACTTCGGCTATGATCGCGACGGGAGTGTCGAAGCTCGGCTGGACGCGATCGCCAAGGCGCATAGGTGGTGGGAACAAACGGGCCGCGATGAATTGAAGGATGTCATCGCCGCCGACCATGAGCCAGTAATTAACTCGGGCGATCTCTTCGCAACGGATGATGAAATCCAAGCGCAAGTCAAGGTCATTGGCGGCGGCGCTCCGGCCGCGCGGAAGCAACTGCTTAGTACCCTGGGTACCGTCTACTCGTGGCGCATTCAGACCGCGCTGGTCGACGCCTTGGCTAAGACGGACGATCTCAATGAGAGCATGTCGATCCTCAAGGTACTTAACCGCCGACCGTCTCCTTGGATGCTGCCGACGCTGGCAAGTGCATTCGAGAACCCGAAGCTGGGTTCCGATGTTCGCCTGTTGGCAGGCCAGACCATCCGCGATGTCGTCGCAATTCGGGGCGATAGCCGAAGGCTGGAGACGCGAGATGCAGCTTTAGATGCCGCACGGAAGGTAATACGCGCCGAGGCTACTTCCCACCCCCAAGCAATGCGGAATCAAGCCGAGGCTATTCTTCAGGCATGGGGTCAGTGGGACGACCTTCGTTTGATCGAGTCTTGTACGATTCCGGAATAGGACGTCGAATCGGCTGGCCCAACCTAATGAGTAGCTCGTCCCAAGAGTTACCGGAGGCACATGCGGATGAAAACTCAACGACTCGTCGCGATGCTCTGCCTTGCTGCCGCCTCATTTTGGCCAAGCGGTTTCTGTCTAGCGGTGCCGCCTCCTAGCCCTCAGAGATTGCCGGGTTTCTCAAAAGGCCGCGTCGATGCAAAATGGCTGGCCCCCAACGTCTTCGTCTGTACGGCACGTGTGGGATCTCTATCGACCACGACCGTACGTTGGTTCGCAGATGACGGAATGCTTCTTCGCGAACTCACTGGCCCGCGGATTCATGCGTCCCCTATGTATGTATTGGATAGTGATCACTCGACGGTTTATGCCGTGAGCGATGACTGGAAGTGTACATTATCGGACAAACCGTCGGGTTATATTACCGCAACGATCGACAGCCGTGTTTTTGTGCACCAGTTTTGTCCTGTAGATCGGCAAGTCGCGGTAGAGGTTTACGTGCAAGGCAAGCTCGCCAACACCGTCGGGCCTTACGATCAGTATCGAGCAGAAGGCGTAAAGCTTTCCAAAGACGGGAGTGCCGCGATGCTGGCGTGGAAGGATGCTGACCGGAAAGTCGTCCAGGTTGTCGTCACCGGCCGAGACGGAGGATTGCGTTTCCAAGCGGATTGCGACGCGCCCGTTTACTCGCCGATTGCGGCACCTGATGGTGTCGGGGCGTTGGTTAGGCCAAACGGCGGCGATCCTGCCGGAGATGATTTCATCTACTATACGAAAGAGGGCAAGGTCGCATCGTTCAAGGTGGGGGCAAATGCCAATTTCGTGGACTGGCTGCCCCATTCCACCAAAGCGCTTATTTCAACCAGTATCGGGGAAGTCGAAACGTTTAATCTCGTCGAAGTCACGACAGGCAAGATCGAGTGGTGCATTCCCGATCCATGTCCCCATCCGCACATATGTTGCGCGGCGATCGCGGTGGACAAATACGTCCTGTTTCACGGCTACGACTTTGCAGCCGCGGAGTCCAGAACAGGACGGATGGTCGCGTCATGGAAACCGGCGCATCGACGCCCGGTTGGCGTGAATGGAGCTTGGTTTCAGATAATCGGCGAAAAGGTCTTCCTTGTGGCCGATGACGAGTTCACCGAAGTTGACCTCGAAGACATCGCCAACAAGAGGAACGGCTGGCGATAACGATAGAAGCGCGACGATGGCCGTGAGCGCTCTCTTTTTGTTCTGTCGCTCTCTGTTTTTTCGCGCGCGTGTTAATCCGGCTGTCGCGAAAAGTTAGTAGAGCGTTTTTCTGCGCGGACACCGAACTGGACTTCAACTCGCTAAGTCTGCTCCTTCATTGGCTTTAGCTCTCAGAGACAAACAGAGAATGTTCACGTAGAGGGTTGGTTCCGGGGAGCTGATATTTGTCGCGGAATTTCCGCCGACACACCGGTTAACGCAAAACGCCGAGAGCGAGTGCCCTCGGCGTTTCGTCTTTTCCCGTTGTCCTGCAAGGACTTACGTCGAGCGGCCTCGTGCCCCCGCGCTC